>WQSD01000053.1 GCA_009788105.1 Oscillospiraceae bacterium
GATTTATGGCGATTTCTTGCCCTTTCACTGGATTGCACGGCACAAACCGCCTTTGCAATGACGTTCCGAGAGCTTGAATTAAGACGATAAGTTTGTTTCGACACAAGTCTATTGCAAAAGCATTTCATGCTTTTGAGGAAAAAGTTTTTGTTCCACCTTTTTGCAAAGCCCTTGTGAGCGCTGAAGGCGACAGCATGGGCGGTTTGCTGCTCCCTGAGCGGTGTCGGTGGCTTTGCCGCCGAGCAGGCTCAGGATAATTGCACACCCGTCCAGCAGGTCGCCGTAATGCGTGAGCGGGCAAGGTGGTCGGGTGTGGGGTGAAACCCCACGACCTTGACCTTTTTTCACTTTACTTCGTTGCATAGCAACGATCATCCCTGAAAGGGGAATTACGGAAACATTTCGTTGCATCACAAGAAAGGCAACAGCATGAAGAAAATCGGTATTTTCGGGGGTAGTTTTTCCCCGGTGCATAACGGGCATATCCGCGCCGCCCTCGCCTTTTACGACGGGGTAAAGCTGGACAAGCTGTACATCATGCCCTCTCGCACCCCACCCCACAAGCAGTTGGACGGCGACGCCGCTCCCCACTTTCGCCTTGATATGCTCCGCCTTGCCTTTGACAAGGCAACTGTGGGCGGGCGAAATATCGCCATATCAGATTTCGAGCTTGGGCGTGACGCGGTGAGCTATACTGTGGACACGGTGGAGCATTTCGAGAGCAGTGAAGAGGGCTGTGAGCTGTTCCTGCTGTGCGGCACGGATATGTTCACCTCCCTTGAAACATGGCACCGAGCAGGGCGAATCTTCGAGCTTGCCACCATCGTGCTGGTACGGCGAGAGGATGAGGGGGTGCTTGACCAAGCCCTGCACGACCAAGCGGACGGCTATCGTGCCGCCCATGGCGCGCGGGTCATCTTCCTGCCCACCGAAGCCTATCCTGCCAGCAGTAGCGAGATTCGTACCGCCGTCACCGCGGGCGAACCGACACCACATCTGCCGCCTGCGGTGGAGGAATACATCCACAACCGAGGGCTGTACGGGTCGGAGGTGGTGTTGCCCAAACTGCGAGAGCGGGTGCGGGAGCATATGTCCGAAGATAGGTTCGCCCACACCCTGCGAGTTGAGGCGGAGTGCGTAAAGCTGGCGAAACTGTTCGGGCTGTCCTCGGTGGACACCCACCGCCTGCGTGTGGCGGGGCTACTGCACGATATTACCAAAGAGCGGACGCGGGACGAGCAGATGGGGATATGTGAAAAAAGCGGAGTGCCACTCCCGGACAGATTGCTCCCTGTGTTCCCCCTGTGGCACGGATTTACCGGGGGAGTTTTTTCCGCTGACGTTTTCGCCGATGTGGTGGACGAAGAGATATGTTCCGCTGTGTCCAACCACACTTATGGACGACCGGGGGCGAGCCTGATAGAAAAATGCGTGCAAATCGCCGACATTATCGAAGATGGGCGGGACGATGAGCATTATATTGCGATGCGGGAAATTTTATACAGCGGTGTTTCCGCAGGTAAATCACCCGACCGCGCGTTAAACGAAGCCCTGTTTGCAAAGTACAGATGGCGTGCCGACTTTTGCGTAAACAGTATACCTGCACGGGATTATCTAAATAGTGTGTTAAAAGACGAGGTATCGTCCTAAACGCAACAGTTGGAGCACTCCCTCCGCCTCCTATGTCGGCACCTCCCTCTCGGAGGGAGGCTGGGTGTAGCGGTATCACATCACAACAAAGACGGAAAATAAAACTAACAAGGAAAACTACCATGGAAAACAAAAACATGACCACCGCCACCCCCGAAGAGCTTGCCCACGAGGTTGTCCGCATTCTGGACAGCAAAAACGCACAGGGGCTGACCCTCTTGCACGTTACGGACAATACCATAATCACCGACTATTTTGTCATCTGCACAGGAAACAGCAACACACAGATTAAGGCTTTTGCGGGAGAGGTGGAGTTTAAGCTGAAAGAAGCAGGGCTTGAACCCCGTCGCACCGAGGGCTATCGTGAGGCGAACTGGGTTGTTATGGACTATGCCAGCGTGATTGTGCATATTTTCAACAACGAACAGCGGAGCTTTTACAACCTTGAAAAACTGTGGAGCGACGCGGTTGAAGTGGACATTAGCGAATTAGTGACAGAGAAGTAGGGGCGGAAGGGCAATTGACAATGGACAATTGACAATGGACAATTAAAGGTCAAGGGCAAACACGCACCGCACCCTTAGGAGTCGCAACCCACCCTCTCCCCAAAAGAGGGCTAAGGTCAAGGGCATTTAACCATGAACAGACACGAAAATGCACGAACAAATTCGCACAGCACCCGTAGGGGACGACGCCCTCGGCGTCCCGCCGAACGGTGCAACCGACACCCCACATCCTAACCACACCACACCAAAACGCACCCGCCCGCCAAAACGGCATAGATAAATTCCCCTTCACGGAGCAACAATGAAACAACCCAAAACCAAAAAACGAACATCCTCATCCGCCCTCCTTGTTGCCTTGTGGGGGCTGTTGTGCGTTGGGGCATACTTAATCCTGTCCGAAGTGCTTGACACAGGCGGCATAGGCGTTTATGTTCTTGGAGCATATGTTGCCGTGTTGCTTTTGGGGCTTTTGCTTTCCCGCATTGCACAGGCACGGCGAACAGAACGCCACGACAATACCGCCCTGCCGCCCATGACCAATGTAATGCTTGAGTTACTTGTGAACTTTTCCGTGCCTCTTCTTATGTGTAGTGGCGACGGGCGGATTATATGGAAAAATCGTGAGTGGACTCGTACTTTACCGGACGAAGAAATCATCGGCAAAAACCTTGCCGTTCTTTGCAAAAAAGAGCTTTCAGAGCTAACCGACATTTCCCTTAACCCGGACGGCGTTGACTGCTATTTTGGCAATCGTCGCTTTTCACTGCGACCATACGAGCTTAGCGGAGAAGAAAATATATATTACATTGCCGCCTGTCTTGATAAAAGCGAGGAAGATGAGCTATCAAAACTCCTGCGTGAAGAAGATACCATGATTGCGTACATTGTCATCGACAACATGGAGCAATTTTCGGGAGCAACCTACGGGAGCTATCGCGCCGCCGCCGGGGAAGCAAGTGCGATTTTGCGTGGGTGGGCAGAAGAAGTTGGAGGGGTAATCGAGGAGTATGAGCGGGATAAGTATGTATTCTTTTTCCGTGCAAAGCACTTGACAGACTTTTTGGACAACAAGTTCCCCATACTTGACCGAGTGCGTGAGCTTAAAGTAGGCTCGGACGAGTTGCCTGTGACAATTTCTATTGGTACAAGTAAACAGTCGGGCAGTCTTGCAGACAAAGCGGCATACGCCGCAAGCAGTCTTGACATGGCGCTCCAGCGCGGCGGCGACCAAGCGGTGGTTAAAATCGCCGACGGCATCGAGATTTTCGGCGGGGTGACTCGCACAGTACAAAAGCGGACAAAAGTACGTGCAAGGGTGATGGCAGGGGAGCTTTGCGCCCTTATTTCCCGCGCCAAAAACGTCCTTGTTATGGGACACCGCAACGCAGATTACGACAGTTTTGGTGCAAGTGCAGGTATTGCGTGCCTTGCTATGCACTGCGGCGCAGAGGTGAAGATTATTATAAACCAACGGGATTCTGCCATCTCTCGCGGACTGGAGTTTGCCCGCACAATGCCGGGGTTCGAGAATATTTTCGTTGCGGCGGAAACTGCACAGGACAAACTTTCCCCGGATACTTTGCTGATTATTGTAGACGTGAACAATTTCGCCGAGTTCGAGTCGCCGGAGCTTGCGTCGAATGCAAGTAATGTGGTATTCATTGACCATCACCGCAAAACAGCGGAACACCAGCAAACCCCTGCGATTACTTATATTGAGCCGTCTGCAAGCTCCACCTGCGAGCTTGTCAGCGAGCTTTTAGAGCAAACTCTACCCCAAGGGGAGCTGTCAAAGGGGCTTGCGGAGTTGCTGTTTGCGGGAATTGTGCTTGATACCAAGCGATTCACCTATAACACCGGAACGAAAACCTTTGCCGCCTCGCAATATCTTCGTGACGAGGGGGCAGACCCCGGGGAGGTGCAAAGCCGCTTTTTCTCGGTGGAGCTTGAGGAACTTATGCGAGCGGCACACTTCGAGTCAAACGTGATTATTTACCGCGGAAGCATAGCCATTTCCCTAAACGAGAGGAATGACAACACCAACGCCGACCGTGTTGCGGCGGCAAAGGCGGCGGATATGCTGCTTACTGTGGACGGCGTGGACGCCAGCTTTGCCATGTGCCGTATTGGGGAGAATGTCCGCATCTCTGCCCGCTCAAAAGGAAGCATGAATGTGCAATTGATATTGGAAAAGCTAAGCGGCGGCGGAAGCTATACCTCTGCGGCAACCCAGCTTGACGGAGCGAACATGGAGGACACCCTTGTACGCCTGAAAGCGGCGATTGATGAATATTTGGACGTAGATGTGAGGTGAGCATGGGCAAAGGGGGCTTTGCCGAAACATTTCCTTATGCCCCAATCGGGCGCGAGGGGGGTGGCGGTTGTTCCGAGAGCTTAAATTAGGAGTGTAAGTTTGACAATAATAAGAGAAAGGATGCGTGAGAGAAAACACAAATTTCATCGATTTTTGTGCGCGATTTTCCCTCGCGCGTGGCGCGGACCTATGCCACAACTTCTTTCCCCTGCGGGGAATATGGATAAACTAAAACTTGCCCTGCTGTACGGCGCTGATGCGGTGTACCTTGCAGGGCAGGAGTTCGGTATGCGTGCCGCCGCGGACAACTTCACCACCGAAGAGCTTTTCACCGCAGTGGAATACGCCCACGCTCACCGCAAGCAGGTGTTCCTCACCCTAAACACCATGCCCCGCTGGGACGAGTTCCCCGCCATAGAGCGATTCCTCGACTCCATTCGCACCCTTGCCCTTGACGGGGTTATCGTGGCAGATGGGGGCGTGTTCAACCTTGTGCAAACGCTACTGCCCCACGTGCCGATACACATCTCCACCCAAGCAGGGGCAAGCAGTCACGCCGACTGTGCGTTCTGGCACAATCTTGGGGCGTCGCGTGTGGTGCTTGCGCGGGAGCTGTCCCTTGCGGACATCCGAGAAATCGCCGACCGCGTGCCACAGGGGTTAGAATTAGAGGCGTTTGTTCACGGGTCAATGTGCATTTCGGTCAGCGGGCGGTGTCTGCTGTCGGACAACATGACCCCGGGGCGACAGGCGAATCGTGGTGCTTGCACCCAGCCATGCCGCTGGAACTACGACCTGTTCGAGATTGAGGACATCACCCGCCCCGCCATTCGCTATCCTGTGCGGCAGAACACCCGCGGCAGTTTCATCATGGCGTCCCGCGATATGTGCATGATTGAGTATATCCCCGAGCTGATGCAGTCCGGGCTGTCCTGCTTTAAGATTGAGGGGCGAATGAAGTCGGGTTACTACGCCGCCGTCACCGCCAACGCCTATCGTATGGCAATGACCGCCCACCAGAGGGGCGATGGGTACAATCCCGCATGGTACGCCGAGCTTTGCAGTGTGTCCCACCGAGAGTACAGCACAGGGCATTACTTCGCCAGCCCTATGGACAACGCCCAGCTTGTCACAAGCGAGGGCTATTTGAAAGAAAAATCCTACCTCGCCGTTTGCTCCGGCTACGAACCTGCCACCAAGCGGGCATATTTCACCCAGCGAAACAAAACCCGCCAAGGGGAAGTCGAACTCTTAACCCCCGGGCAGGTGGGTGTAGCCTTTGTGGTGGAAGATATGCGGGACGCGGAGGGGCAACCTATCGAGAACGCCCCCCACCCGTACATGGAGTTTAGCGTGTACAGCGAGAGGGCGCTTGTGGTGGGGGATATTTTGCGGGAAAGGTGAGACGAGTGTGGGGTGTGGAGAGTGGAGCGTGGAGTTAAGGGCAAGGGCGTTTTTACCACGAAAGTTCACGAAAATCCACGAACGGAACGGGTGCGTCCGTAGGGGCGACCCTCAACGCACGCAAGCTAATATGGGTTTTTGTAGCAATGTGTCTTTGTTGTCTTGTATCAATGAAAAAACATTGTCATTGCGGGCTACGACCCGCAATCTCATGATAACTTTGACTTAAATTTAACTTAAAATGACATGAGATCCCGCATCGGGGTGCGGGATGACACAGTTTTTCCTGTGGTTTTTATCAACAAATAGGTGGAGTTTTACCCAAACCCATATTATCCCATATTAACTTGCGGGCGTTGGGGGCGACCCTTGCGGTTGCCCGCTGTTCGGTTCAACCTGCACCGCACGTTATCGTAGGGGCGGGGTCAACCCGCCCGCCGAAATACCCGCCGAACCCCCACACCCTAACCGCAGGGAATGTATTTATCCATTCCGCTACTCTGCTGAATGCATAAATCCGTTACCTACCAACAATGCCCGCCAGTGTGCACAGCGAAAGGGCATCAAAAGAGGGTGACATTACTCACCCTCTTTTACTATATCGCTCCATGTCCCTATCAGCTTGTTTTTTCGCCTCCACGTCACGTTTGTCATACAGCTTTTTCCCGCGACAAAGTCCCACTTCCAACTTAATTTTCGAGCCTGAAAAATAAATAGACAGTGGCACAAGGGTGTACCCTTTTTGGGTGACAAGCCCCATGAGTTTCATTATTTCTTTTTTATGCATTAGCAGGCGACGAGTGCGCAGCGGGTCACGATTCTGCATATTCCCTTGCTCAAATGGGGACACGTGCATTCCCATGACGAAAAGCTGACCGTCAGTAATGACACAATACGCATCTTTGAGGTTCAGCGCTCCGTTACGAATCGACTTAACTTCTGTTCCGAACAGTTCCATGCCGGCTTCATAGCTATCATCAACGAAAAAATCATGGCGTGCTTTTTTGTTTATAGATATTATTTTTTTGCTTTTAGCAGAATTTTGTGTCATGGTTGTTTCCTTAGAGGGTGTCTACACGAGATGAAACGAGCGAATTTTGAGATGTTTTTTCGCCAATCTAGGCGGGCGGAGGGCAAATACCTTGCATATTTAGCCGACAAACAACGACGGACTGCGCATTTTTTCATAGTCAAAATGTGTAATGTTTATTCGGCGGAGCAATAATAGTATTATACAGCAAAACCATTATATAGTCAAGGGTATTTTCTAAAACAATAATGAATGTGCTTTCTATACTCGAATTCCTCAAAAAAGCGCCAAGATTTGCGAGGCTGTTTTTGATAGACCAAGGCGGGAGGAAGGCGAATACCTTGCATATTTAACCGACGAGCAACTGCCTGCGGAGCGCTGTAGGTGGTAGTATGGACGGTTTGCCCGCCCAGCAGGCCACCGAAAGCGTGATTGACATCTTCGACGAGTGGCGAAAAAATTGCCAAAATCTCGCCTTTTTCAGTTTGTGTAGACACGCTCTATCCAAAATACGACACAAGAAAAAAATAACAAAAAAACGCTTTCAGAATTATTAAAAGTTAGTTTAAGAGCCATTAAAAGCATTGAAGCAGGAACAGCCAATCCCGCAATATCAACACTTTGCAAACTCGCCGACGCACTAGAAGTACCAGTCACAGCCCTATTCTCATACGAATAACGAACTTTTTTCCAAAAAATAAAATAAAAAATAAAAATATTTGTAACCGTCAAAAAGAAGAGCACATAACCAACCGTTCACATCTACGATAGAATAGAGTAAAAGGGGTGCGAAAGAATGATGAACGAAAAGAAATACTGCCAAAGTTGTGGAGTAGACATTACAGAAAAATAGCGGAGTAACAAGGCTAATGATTACAAATATTGTTCAAGAGGGCGCTTTTATGATGGGTATTCCGCACACTAACCTCCCCGGCAGAAATCGTGCGTGTTTCTCCTCCGACATTAACAATCAAGCCGCAGTCATCGTCAATTCCAACCACCGTGGCATGATATTGCTGTGTTCCGTAAACAGTAACTTCTTTCCCGATAAGCACACTTCTGTGGCGGTATTCGTTCATAAAATCACGGGTAGCAAGCCGCCGCCTGATGTCCACAAATTTCTCTAACACAGCAGCCGCAAGGGTGGC
>WQSD01000054.1 GCA_009788105.1 Oscillospiraceae bacterium
TGCACAGGGTATCGCCTGTGGTGGTGTTTTTCACCCCTGCCACAGCGGCAATATCCCCCGACCAGCAAACATCAATGTCCTTGCGGTCGTTGGCGTGCATTTGCAGAATGCGCCCAAGGCGCTCCCGCTTATCTTTGGTGGAATTGTACACAGTATCCCCTGCTTTAACCGAGCCAGAGTAGACACGGAAAAAGCAAAGTTTGCCCACAAATGGGTCAGTAGCAATCTTAAACGCCAGCGCAGAGAAAGGTGCGTCGTCTTTCGAGGGACGGCTGTCCTCTGCTCCGGTGTCAGGGTGAACCCCTTGAATGTCAGCAATATCAACCGGCGCAGGCATATAATCAATAACTGCGTCTAACAGCTTTTGCACACCTTTGTTTTTGTAAGATGTGCCGCACACAACAGGAATCATTGTGTTGCCAATAGTGGCTTTGCGAATGGCTGTTTGGATTTCTTCTTTGGTGATTTCTTCACCGCCGAAATATTTTTCCATCAGCTCTTCGCTTGTTTCGGCAACGGCTTCCAACATAGCTTCGCGATATTCTTTCGCTTTGTCCGCCAAGTCCGAAGGAATTTCTTCCACGCGGATGTCAACACCCAAGTCATCATAATAGATATAGGCTTTCATCTCAACAAGGTCGATAATTCCTTTGAAGTCGCCTTCAGCACCGATTGGTAGCTGAATTGGCACAGCAGCAGCCTTTAGGCGTTCTTTCGCCATTTCTACAACATTGTAGAAATCAGCACCTGTGATGTCCATTTTGTTGACATAAATCATACGGGGAACCCCGTATTTGTCAGCTTGGCGCCACACGGTTTCTGACTGAGGTTGAACTCCGCCCTTGGCACACATAACGGTGACAGCACCGTCAAGCACACGAAGTGAGCGTTCAACTTCTACAGTAAAGTCAACGTGTCCGGGGGTGTCAATAATGTTAATGCGGTTTTCTCTCCAAAAACAGGTTGTCGCCGCTGAGGTGATAGTGATACCACGCTCTTGCTCTTGCTCCATCCAGTCCATGGTAGCACCACCATCGTGAACTTCCCCAAGTTTGTGAGTTTTACCCGTGTAGAACAGAATACGTTCGGTTGTAGTGGTTTTTCCGGCGTCGATGTGAGCCATGATTCCAATATTACGCGTATTTTCTAATGAATATTCTCTTGACATAACTCCTCTTTCCTAAAATCTGTAATGAGCGAAAGCCTTGTTAGCTTCAGCCATTTTGTGCATTTCGTCACGACGACGTACTGCACCGCCACTGCCGCCCAGTGCATCAACAATTTCGCCGGCAAGGCGTTCAGCCATGGTCTTTTCACCGCGGGTGCGTGAATAGTTACGAACCCAGCGAAGACCAAGCGTCATACGGCGTTCAGGGCGAACTTCCATTGGAACTTGGTAAGTCGAACCACCCACACGACGAGCTTTTACTTCAAGGCTTGGCATAATGTTGTCTAACGCCTCTGTGAAAGCATCAACTCCGGATTTTCCGGTTTTCTCTTCCACAATTTTGAAAGCATCATAAACGATGCTTTGCGCAATACCTTTTTTTCCGTCATACATAATGTTGTTGATAAGTTTAGTCACCAACTTTGAATTATACAGCGGATCAGGCAATACTTCGCGCTTTGGTATGCGTCCTCTTCTTGGCATATCTTCCCTCCTTCTAACCCTTATGCAGGGTTACGGTACTCGTGGGACTTTCCCACGCTTGCTCGAAAACGCACACAATATATGTTAGCTTTTCAAGCGATGTTATTGTTTTAGTGTGCTGAAAAGATTTTTGTATGATTGACCTCAAAAAATCTTAGTCAGACTTAATGTTGTCCTATTTTTTAGGACGCTTTGTTCCATATTTGGAACGAGATTGCATACGGTTGTTCACACCTTGGGTGTCAAGTGTACCACGAATTATGTGATAACGCACACCGGGCAGGTCACGTACACGCCCACCGCGAATCATTACAACGCTGTGTTCTTGCAGGTTGTGACCTTCGCCGGGGATGTACCCTGTAACTTCCATACCGTTGGTAAGACGCACACGAGCAACCTTTCTCATAGCCGAGTTGGGCTTTTTCGGGGTGGCAACCTTTACCGTTGTGCAAACTCCACGCTTTTGTGGGGCTGCTTGGTCGAAAGTTTTGTTTTTTAGTGTGTTCATACCTTTTTGCAAAACAGGGGCTTTTGACTTGTACACACGGTCCTGACGACCTTGGCGTACAAGCTGGTTAAATGTTGGCATTTATTTCTCCTTTCTCTAAAGAATGTGTTGAATACCTCGGCGGATAATCGGCTTTAGCCGATTGGAGCGTATTTTTCTGACTTATTCAAAAACATGAATCGTTGCGTTGCAACGGTTTTTGAAAAGTCAGAAAAACGAGGTTGAAACGCCTCTGTGAGCGCTGTAGGCGACGGCATTGGCGGCTTTTGCCGTCAAGCATCGCCGAAATGCGTGAGCGAGGACATGATTGACCTCTATGCGGGATTATTCAACACCCCTCTAAAATTAGCACTGGTTGTCCCAACACATCAAATATTATAACACCATTGGGCGGTTTTGTCAACAAGTTTTTGCCAATTAGGTGTTGTAAATTGTTAAATTTTCGTGAACGAGGGGTTTTTGAGTAAGTCAGATACAGGCACATACTGCCGTGTTATCCGTTCCTCGGGCTTAATATCAACTGAATATAATATAAACAGGAACAACCATTCCACAGGTTTCATCGCAATATATGTCATGGTAGAGCGAGTAGTTGTATTGATATGACGAGATACTGGGTAGCCGTATTTGTCATATAGTCCTCGAAGTTTTTTATGTATTCGCGGCAGTTTTTCGGCGATTAAATCTTCAAAAGCATTAGCGACCTGAAGTTGGCGATTTACAATAATTGGGCGGTTGTGGCGCTTGCCGACGAAAAGCGGCTTTGCTATAGATTTCTTCCCTTTTGCCGCAACTGTGCAAAGATAGTGTCCTGTGTGGTTAAGGGGTGGGGGCGGCACTCGCTGTGAAAATGTCCAGCCAGCAGTTTCAGTAAACACTCGCACAATCGAGTTTGGGCTTTGCCCGAACAAAGTTAAAAATACAATTAAAATCCCGCACAGAGGTATAAGCACAATGAACGCCCATGCCCAAGTGTTGCACGACTTAAAGATAAACTTACCCAGCTTACAATTTCGTCCATTGTTTAATCGTTGGATTGATTTTTTCAAATAAATAAAGCTGAGCAAGATGTAGTTAAATGGGTAAAGAATTAAAAACAATATTGCAAACCAACTTATATTTTGAGCATTATTAAATCCGCCCCATAACTGGATAATCCACACCACAGACAGTACCATGCCAATATAAACAAAGGCATATATTAAAAGTGTGACAATGGGCGGATACTCCCGGTCTATACGCAACAAAAACAACGCTGCAACAGCAAAAACAACAGGGATAAGAAAGGCAATCAAATGCCCCGAATAAAGTGCATTATGGTGATAATCGCATACTGCACAAATGGCTGTGTGCCAATCACCATTTGTGATATAGGCAACAGCATAACCAGACATCAATAGTCCACCTACGATAGTGTATGTATCAATAAGCAGAGGAAATTTGAGCTTTTTTGACTTTGGTTGTTTTTGTGGTTCTTCGCCATCAGTTAAAATAAAACTTTTCAGCAGTGGTTTTGAAAATATCCTATACAAATTATACAGGGTTACCGCAGGCGGTCCAAGTGAAACAGCAAGAAAAATAATTAACGCAAGTAATGAGTAAATTCCATCAAACAAAATCATATTCCCGCCCCCTCACCCATATATCTTTCCAACGCACCAACGCACAAAAGAGGTGGGAAACAGCTTGCCCGCAACGAAAATCGCCTTGTACTTTACCCCGATGACATACATTGGCTTTACACGGCGACGAGTACACATACGATAAATTTTCCCTGCTACATAGGCACTTGTCATGCCAGCCGCCTCGTCCCGCTCCATTTGCTCCACCGAGCGACGGGGAGCAGAGCCGTAAATCTCACAGTCCTCCACGTGTTTGTGCCGCGCACCTGCAAATCCTGTGTTCACATCTCCCGGCAGGCAGACAGTCACAGACACCCCGTGGAGCTTCACCTCATCTCGCAAAGCAAGGGCAAGGGTGGTCACAGCAGACTTTGACGCACTATAAAAGGCTTGGTACGGCAACGGAAACGCACTTGCCGCCGAGGACACCATCACAATGCGTCCCCTTGATTTTCGCAGGGCTGGCAAGGCATATTTTACGCAAATAAACGTGCCGAAAAAGTTCACCGCCAGCTGTCTTTCCGCCTCGGAGAGAGGAGTCAGCTCCACTGCTCCTGCAATGCCAAAACCAGCGTTGCACACAAGCAGGTCAATGCGCCCCGCTTCGGCAACGATTTCCGCAATAGCAGAAGCCACATCCCCCTCGACGCTTACATCGCAGGGTATGTGGCGTATTTTTTCGCCTTCGCTTGGTTTTCGTGACAAGCCGTACACGACATATCCGTCAGCCAGCAGAAGTTCTGCTGTATCTCGTCCAATTCCGCTGGTTGCCCCGGATATTACGGCGACTTTTCCTTGATTTTGCATAAGTTATCCCTCTTGAACCAACCCAAACTCGGCAAAAACCATTTGTATAATGTCCATTGCGCGGTCAAGAATATCGGTGGTATGTGTCGCCATATAGCTTGTCCGCAACAGGCATTCACCCGGCGGTGTAGCGGGAGGAAGAACAGGATTTACATACACCCCCTCGTCGAACAAACGCTTGCCAATGGCAAGAGTGGCATCAAAATCATATGTATACAGCGGGATAATCGCCGAATTGCTTTCCCGAATTTTGATTCCTCGCTTTGCAAAACCGTTTCGGGCATAGTCGGACACAGCCATCAGGTTTTCCACTATTTCAGGTTGCTCCTCCATGATGCGCAAAGCCTCGAGAGCGGCGGCACAAGATGCCGGAGGCACAGAGGCGCTAAAAATAAATGGGCGCGAATTGTGTCGCACATATTTTGCAACCCGCTTGTTTGTTGCCATAAACCCACCCAAAGACGCAAGGGATTTAGAGAAAGTGCCCATGATAATGTCCACTTGGTCAGTTAGTCCAAAGTGGTCAGCTGTGCCACGTCCGTTACGACCGACAACACCAAGCCCATGTGCATCGTCAACCATTGTTCTTGCACCATATTTTTTTGCAAGCTCAACAATTTTCGGTAAGGGGCAAATATCACCGCACATGGAGAAAATTCCGTCAACTACAATAAGCACACCAGATTCCTTTGGTATCATGCGAAGAACACGCTCAAGGTCAGCCATATCGTTATGACGATACCGCATCATTTTGGCTTTGGACATACTGCACGCATCGTAGATACTGGCGTGGTTTTCTCTGTCGCAAATTATGTAGTCACCACGTCCGCAAAGGGCGGTGATGATACCAAGATTGCTTTGATAGCCAGTGGAAAACACCACTGCCTCTTCCATACCGAGAAAGCGAGCAAGAGCCTCCTCGAGTTCTACATGAAGGTCAAGGGTGCCATTAAGAAAGCGTGACCCGGAACAACCGGTCCCGTATTTCTCAAGAGCAGCCTGAGCGGTTTCCATCACACGGGGGTGAGTGGTCAGCCCAAGATAGTTGTTTGACCCAAGCATTATTCGCTCTTTCCCTGCCATAGTTACCACAGGGGCTTGGCGGGATTCAAGGGTGTGAAAATAGGGGTACACCCCTGCCGCAATACTTTCGTCAACAAGCGGGGTTGTGCATTTAGAAAATAAATCCATAGTTTCCTCTGTAATTTGTTAGTCACTGGGTATAAGAACATTATATCACACTTTTTTATAAAAAGCAAGAAAAAACATCATCTTGTAGTTTAAGACGATGTTTTCTTTCTTTGGGGTGAGTAACCGGGATTGAACCGGCGACCTCCAGAGCCACAATCTGGCGCTCTAGCCAACTGAGCTATACCCACCATAAAAGATTTCTTGCATTTCTTGCCTAAACCAACCAAACTCGCTCCCGCCGAAGGGGGTGATTTTGTCACCCCCAGGGCGTTCGCCGTGGCTGGCGCGCCTTGAGGGATTCGAACCCCCGGCCCACTGCTTAGAAGGCAGTTGCTCTATCCTACTGAGCTAAAGGCGCACATCCGCAGTTACGACAGCAATTTTCTCTCTGCCGCTTCAACAGTTTGTTCAATTAGTTTGATAATTGTAACAGGTCCGACACCGCCCGGCACAGGAGTGTACGCCGAGGATTTTGGTGCTGCGTTTTCAAGGTCAATATCGCCGACATTACCCTCGTTATACCCTGCGTCAATCAAAACCGCACCATCACGAACCCAGTCAGCCTGCACGAATTTTGCTTGTCCTACGGCGGCGACAACAATGTCAGCACCGCGGACAATATCGGGAAGATTTCGGGTTTTTGTGTGGCAAATAGTCACCGTGGCATTAGCGTTAAGGAGCATCATAGACACAGGTTTACCCAAAATAGGACTGCGACCAATAACAACAGCGTTCGCACCCTCGATTTGTATGCCATAATGCTTTAGCAGGGACATAATCGCATAGGGAGTGGCAGAATTAAAGGCAGTTTGCCCCATTGTCATTGCACCAAAAGAAGCAGTGTTCACGCCGTCGGTGTCTTTTTCAATAGAAATAGCGTTAAAGCAACGACCGGTATCAATATGCTTTGGCAGTGGATGCTGTAGCAAAATCCCGAAAATGCTGTCATCATTGTTCAGCTTGTTTATCTCGGCAATCAGCCCGTCTGTTGTAATGGTTTCAGGTAGCTCGATTTTCAGCGGCTCAATCCCCGCACGAAGGCAAGCATTGTGCTTCATCTTCACATACATAACCGAGGCAGGGTTGCTACCTACGATAATCGTTGCAAGACGAGGGACAACCCCTGTCTTGTCAAGGATAGCCTTTGTACGGATAAGTAAATCCGCTTGAACCTCTTTGGCATATGCAGTTCCATCAATAATAAGTGGTGTTGACATAGTTGTTACTTTCAGCATTTACGATATTTACATTGCTTCCTTTCATATACAAAGAAAACAAGCAGTGATTAGGCAAAACCAAGGTCAGCACTAAACAAACCCTGATACACTCGAGTCGCGTTATTCTCTTTACCATAGGCAAAGAAAACAAGCAGTGATTA
Organism: Oscillospiraceae bacterium; assembly: GCA_009788105.1. Lineage (GTDB taxonomy): Bacteria > Bacillota > Clostridia > Oscillospirales > CAG-272 > WQSD01. Next base: position 7,158 of record WQSD01000054.1, read on the forward strand.
GGCAAATTTAAGGTCAGCACTTAATAAACCTTGATACATTCGAGTCGCGGTATTCTCTTTACCATATACAAAGAAAACAAGCGGTGATTAGGCAAATTTAAGGTCAGCACTTAATAAACCCTGATACATTCGAGTCGCGGTATTCTTTACCATATACAAAGAAAACAAGCGGTGATTAGGCAAATTTAAGGTCAGCACTTAATAAACCTTGATGCATTCGAGTCGCGTTGCGACCTGGAGCGGGTGATGGGAATCGAACCCACGCGGCCAGCTTGGAAGGCTGGAGCTCTACCATTGAGCCACACCCGCAAAAATTATTACGCTCTATTCTATCACATAAAAAATCAAATGTCAAGGGGTTTGAAGAAAAAAAAAGAGTTTTTTTTGCATTTTTACAAAAAACTTTGGTACAAAAGCGTTTAATGTTTTTGTGTAAAAAAGTTTTTAGTCAAGTTTTTTACAAAAAACTTGTGCGGTGTGGGCGCACAGCCCACGGTCTTGACCTTTTTTAGGTTAAACTCCCCTCAAAAGAGGGGAGTTTGTATCGCTTAAAAGTCTACTTCACAACAATATTCACCAGCTTGTCCGGCACGAAAATCTCTTTCACTACCGCTTTCCCATCAAGGTACTGGGCAAACTTGCTGTCAGCACGAACGGCGGCAAGGGCGTCATCCTTGCTTGTTGCGGCAGGGAGCGTGATTGTGCCACGGAATTTCCCCGAAACTTGCACCGCCACTTCCACCACGCTGTCTTGGGTTTTCGACTGGTCATATTGCGCCCAGGGCGTAAGGGAGCAAAGCCCCTGCCCTCCTGCGTTTTGCCACATTTCTTCCGCAATATGTGGAGCAAAGGGACACAATAGGGTAACGAAAATCCGCAGTTC
>WQSD01000055.1 GCA_009788105.1 Oscillospiraceae bacterium
GCTTTTGTACCAAAGTTTTTGAGGTTCTTAGGAACTTTTTTCAAAAAGTTCCTAAGTGGGGTTTGGGGCAACGCCCCAAGGTGTTAGATGTTTTTCTCCACTCTGAAGCCCACTTGTCATCAAAGGGGCTTTTTTGTTTTATCTCCTGCTCCTGCATAAAGTCACCTTGTCCATAATACTATGTATTAAGTGAAATCTGAGCCACTGAGATAGTTCAGCAACACAAAAACATCGGAGGTACAAGACCGTGACAACGCAAAATTCATACCAATCAAATTTATACCAACCAGAGGGGTTCCGTTTGGGGACAGCAGAAAATACCGAGGGTGTATCCAATCTTGCCGCACTTGAGCGGGCAATGGCAAGCGGCAGAATCCTTGAATCGGTCGTGCTTATGTGCGACAAAAACTTCACCCTAACCCTTGACCTTGGGGGCATTCGCGGGATTATTCGCCGTGACCAGTGCGCATATTTGCCCGAAGGCGAGCCTTTGAAAGACATAGCGGTCATTTCTCGTGTGGGCAAGCCTGTGTGCTTTAAGGTTATTGGCTTTGAAAAGGACGATAACGGACGACCGCTGGCGGTTCTTTCCCGCCGAGCCGCCCAGTCAGACTGTATGTATAACTTCCTGATGAAGCTGACAGCAGGGGACATTGTTCCTGCTCGTGTAACCCATCTTGAGCCATTTGGAGCATTTGTGGATATTGGTTGCGGTGTGGTTTCTCTTATGTCAATTGATTGCATTTCAGTGTCACGCATCTCACATACTCGTGACCGCTTTGCCCCCGGCATGAACATTCGGGCGGTGATAAAAACCATTGATTATGAAACCGGGCGAATTTTCACCACACACAAAGAGCTTCTTGGCACATGGGAAGAAAACGTGGAAATGTTCAACATTGGGCAAACGGTGACAGGCATTGTCCGTTCAATCGAGGAATATGGGGTTTTCGTGGAGCTTGCGGCGAATCTTGCAGGGCTTGCGGAGCGGCGAGAGGGGCTTGAGATTGGGCAGGGTGTGGCGGTGTTTATCAAGAATATTATCCCTGACAGAATGAAGGTGAAGTTAGTGCTTATCGACAACTATCACGGGGAATGTGCGCCCCGCCCCATGGAATATTTCATTCCCGCGGACTGCCTGCGAATTGACAGCTGGCGATATTCCCCGGAGGATAGCGGAAAAGTGATTGAAAGTAGTTTTACATAAACCCACGTATACCAACATCAAAAGGTCTAAACACCTTGGGGCGTTGCCCCAAACCCCACTTAGCCCCTTTTTGAAAAAAGGGGCTAAGAACCCCAAAAACCTTAATACAAAAGCATTTTATGCTTTTGAGAAAAAAGTTTTTAGTCCAGTTTTTTTCAAAAAACTGGTCGGGTGTGGGGTGAAACCCCACGACTTTGACCGCAATCTACAACAAAAGGGACTTTTACAAGTCCCTTTTAATATTGCACTAATTCGCCTTTGGCAAAGCCTCTGGCTCAGGTGTGACTTTCTTAGAAATATCCGCACCAATGTCCTTTAGCTTCTGCACAATGTCGTCATAACCCCGCTCAATAAGCTGGATATTGTCCACCTCGGTAACACCTGCGGCGGTTAGCCCGGCAATAATCACAGCCGCCCCCCCGCGAAGGTCAACAGCGGTGACTTTCGCCCCTGACAGCCCCTCGATTTCCTCGAAAATGGCGGTTTTTCCGTCAACTTTAACGTCTGCGCCCATGCGACGAAGCTCGTCAATATAGCGGAAACGGTTATCAAACACCGACTCGGTCATAAAGCTCACACCCTCGGACAGGCAGAGAAGCACGCTCATCTGTGGATGCACGTCGGTGGGGAAGCCTGGGTATGGCATGGTCTTTACATTGACTTTCTTCAACTTATCCGTCCGCTCAACCTTAATCCAGTCGTCGCCCTCTTCAATGCCGACCCCCATTTCAATCAGCTTAGCAGTGACTGCTTCCATGTGCTTTGGTATAAGGTTTGTCACAGTAACGCTTCCACCTGCCGCGGCGGCGGCAATCATGTATGTGCCTGCCTCAATCATGTCAGGAATAATGGAGTAGGTGCAACCGTGAAGCTGTTTCACTCCACGAATACGCACTGTACTTGTGCCGGCACCGCTAATATCCGCCCCGCAAGTGTTTAGGAAGTTTGCAAGGTCAACAATATGCGGCTCGCGGGCGGCATTTTCGATGGTGGTTGTTCCCTGTGCCATAACAGCGGCAAGCATAATGTTCACCGTTGCGCCCACAGAGGGGATACCATCAAGGTGAATTTTTTTCCCTACAAGGGGGGAGGAGGTAGTGGCGATAATATAACCGCCCTCCACGTCAACCTTTGCGCCAAGCGCCTCGAATCCTTTGATATGCTGGTCAATGGGACGACTGCCAAAGTCGCACCCGCCGGGGTAGCCAACATTGGCACGACCAAACCTGCCAAGCTCTGCGCCAAGCAGATAATATGACGCACGAATCCGCTTCACAAGGTCAAATTCGCTTTCACCCGGGCGGAAGTTTTTCGCATTCACTTTCACCGAGGTTTTAGTAAGCATAGTTACATCTGCACCCATGCGACGAAGGATTTCAAGTGAAGTGGCAACGTCGTCGATTGCAGGTAAGTTTTCAATAATGCACTCATCCGGCACAAGCATAGCCGCCATGATGACCGGCAGTGCAGCGTTTTTCATTCCGCTGATTTCAACCGAGCCGTGGAGTTTGCTCCCGCCTCGTACCAAAATTTTTTCCATGTATAGTTATTTTTCTTATTCCATAAGCCGTAATAAGAATCGCCTTTCTGTAAAAATAAAATAGTGTGATAATCGGGCAACCATGGTGGCTCGCCGACAGCAATTTATTTTTAAGACATTTATTTTCCTGATGCCGAGAGTAACTTCAAAAAAGATTAGACAATCATGTTCCAACCTCATTTATCCGCTGAAATGTTCATCACACTCTTGCAACACCACGCTACATTATATCATACTTTTGACACAAAAGAAAGACTTTTTTGAAAAAACTTTTATTTTTTTCATGAGTACTCGATACAATATATGAAAGCAAGTGCGTTTGTGTCAATATTATTTGCGGTGGGTTTAATTTTATTCACTTTTTTCTTCAAAGGGGGGTGTTTTACTGCAAAAACAGCTTGATATAATTTCGTTTTGCGTATATAACTCGATACGTTATATTTTTGCACTGCTTGCTCCATATTTCTTGCGATATTTAGCGAAAACTTCGTCCAAGGTTTGCAACGTCGCCCCCGATTCAACTTCCGCTTGTGATGAAGCCAATTTGTCGTAAATTTCAAGCCGAGCAATGCTGTTTTCGTATGCTTCCATGCTCATCAAAACAAGGTCTGCATAGCCTTTTTTAGTGATGAAAATAGGTTCTCGCTCGGCGTGGGCAAGGTCTGCGATTGCAGTAGTGTTGTTTCGCAAGTCTGTTAATGGTCTAATGTTCGGCATATCATTCTCCTATATATTCATGCCTTTATTATACCACACATTTGGGCTAATTACAAGCGGTTAAAGAAAATGTTTCTCTACTTCGTGTGTCCCTGCTTGACAAATCACCTGCCATGGTGTATACTGATAAAAAACCACGGAGATGTCGGGATTATGAAAACCCACAAAATCTTCTTTAACGCTCCTGCCCCTGACGGTAGTATCGACTATGTTCGGCGTATGACCACCAATCAGGCATATCGTGATTGGCAGGAGTGGACGCTACCCATCGGCAACGGCTATTCCGGGGCGAATATTTACGGCGGAGTGGAGCGAGAATGGCTTCAGCTTAGCGAAGAAAGTCTGTGGAGCGGTGGCCCTGTGAACGCCGAATTCACCGATAATGTTCGCTCTGACCAGCGTTCCCACGGCTTGGTGGACGGCGAGGGGAACACCATCACCCCGAAATACTACCGCGTCGCCCGTGATGTGGCGAAAAACATTGATGCCACAGCACCCCCAAACCCTTGGGCGGTGCGAGATGCCATCTTGCCTATCTACCCTACCCCTGATAATTCGGGCTTGGGGGCGCTTCAGAATTTCGCCGAGGTGTTCATCCACTTCCCCCATAAATTAGCCGACGCCACCGACTACCAGCGTTGGCTTGACATTGACAATGCGGTGGCAGGGGTGAGTTACACCCACGGCGGAGCGAAGTTCACCCGTGAATACTTCGCAAGTTACCCTGCCCGTGTCCATGTGACCCGCCTTGCGTGCGAAGGCGGTGAGCTTGCATTTGAGCTAAACCCTACTGTTCCCCACGTTATCGGCTACCCCGACCCAGGGGAAAGCGGAGAGATTAAGCAAGGGGTGAAAGTGACTGCTGACGCAACCGAGCAAACCATTGATATAAGTGGCACAATCCGCTGTAATGGACTGCGTTTCGGGGCGAAGTTTCACCTGCTTACCGACGGCAAAGTCACCGCGGGTAGCCGTGTGAACGCTGGTGTGATGCCAAGCCACCGCATGGAATGTGGCACGCTTTCGGTGAGCGGAGCGACCTATGGGGTCATCATCACCGCCCTTGCCACCGACTACGCCAACGATTTCGACAACCGCTATCGTAGCGGAATTTGCCCTATAGGGCAAGCTACCAAGTGGACGACTTCCGCCGTGGCAAAGGGTTACGAGGCACTGAAAGCCGAACATATCGCCGATTATAAATCCATTTACGACCGGGTGAGCCTTGACCTTGGCGGGGTTGCCAGTGTTGATTTTGACCAACTTCATGCACGGTATCGTGAAACTCCAAAGCCGAAAAACAAGGTGGTAGACGGAAAAATCTCCACCGAATCCCCGCAGAAAGCCCCCGAACTTCGCCACCTTGAGGAAACTGCGTTTCAGTTTGGGCGGTATTTGCTTATCTCCTCTTCCCGCGAAGGCACTCTTCCTGCTAACCTGCAAGGGCTGTGGAACAGGGAGCATTCTCCCCCGTGGGAGGGGGATTATCACCTGAACATCAACCTGCAAATGAACTATTGGCCGGCGAACAACACCAATATGCGTGAGTGTTTGGTGGCGTTGCTGGATTACATTGACTCTATCCGCAAGCCGGGCAGACTGGCGGCGCGGGCGGTTTTCGGGGTTGGTGCAGACCAGCCGTCAGACGCGGAAACAGGTTGGTGCGCCTTTGTTCACAACAACCCTGTTGGCTTTTGCGGTGTGTGGCGGACAATTGGCAAAGACAGAGCCGGTCAGGCGCAATGGACTCCTGAAAGCGCGGCGTGGATAACCCAAAATGTGTACAACCTGTACGAGTTTTACCCTGACGAGGCGATTTTGCGTAACCGCATTTATCCCCTTTTGCGTGAAACTGCACTCTTCTTCAGTCACCCTGAAATCCTTTTCCATGACCCTGTCAGCGGGAGGATGGTAAGTGGACCGAACTTCTCCTCCGAACATGGACCAATGTGGACAGGAGCGACCAAACAGCAACAGATTTTGCACTCTCTGTTCACCAATACCATACAGGCGTCCGAGATTCTCGGCGTGGACGGCGAAGCTGGCGGACTACGGGAAAAGCTGACCGAATGTCGCACCGGACTGGGGGACGTTGTTCCCACCTGCGACGTGAGCGGACGGAATGACGGCGTGGGTGCAATTGACCGCGGGCATGGTGCCGGGCGCCATGGGGGTAACGCCCACGGGGTGAAAGAATGGTGGTGGGAGAACGGCTATTTCGTCACCTGCCCTGCTGACTGGCAAGACCCACCGAACAGCGGATATATTCCCAGTATCGAGGCGGAGCATCGCCATCTGTCCCACCTGATTGCCATGTACCCCGGCACGCTAATCACCCGTGACACCCCTGAATGGATGGCGGCGGCGATAAACTCGCTGAATATTCGTAATGACCACGCCACAGGGTGGTCGCGCGGGAAAAAGACTAATCTTTGGGCGCGTACAGGTGACGGCAACCGTGCATATTTGATTTATGACGGGCTGATTCGCAGTGCCACCTTCCCCAACATGATGAGCTTTCACAGCGGGCCATATTTCCAGATTGACGGCAACTTGGGCGGTACGGCAGGAGTGGCGGAAATGCTGGTGCAAAGCCACTGCGGTTACATTCACCCTCTCCCTGCTCTGCCCGATGCATGGGCTGATGGGGAAGTCCGTGGACTGACTGCCCGCGGAGGCTTTGTGGTGGATTTGGCATGGAGGGCAGGCAAGCTGACCCATTTTGCCATCACCGCCACAGTAGACGGCACAGCCTGTGTCGCCTATGAGGACGGCGTGGATGCGGGCAGCCTGCAGGTGAACGGCGGCAACGTGCTGTGCTCTGTGGACAGCACGCGGAATGTTATCTCTTTCCCTGCAAAAGCGGGGGAAAAGTATGTGATAGGGCAATGGGGAATGAAGAATGAAAAATTAAGAATGAAGAATTGATGTAAATTTGCTTCGCAAATTATTTTATATGACTATCAAGATAGACCATATTGCAAAGTTTATTCGGTGGAACAATAATTTCAAGTCTTAAACCCAAACAAACAGCATCGTCATTGCAAAGCGGTGATTTTCCGCGTGCAATCCAGTCGTTGGACGAGAAATTTCATTGTTTTACGGATTGGTTTATGGCGATTTCTTGCCCTTTCACTGGATTGCACGGCACAAACCGCCTTTGCAATGACGTTTCGAGAGTTTGAATTTGGACTTTGACTTCAACTGAACTTTATGTTCCATGGGATTGGGTCCCGTAATGACATTGTTTGGGCTGTTCCGTGAGCTAACTGGATAGTCACATTATCTCATTGAAAGGGCGAATGGCGAACACCGCCGCACTCCGCCGTTTCCTAAAGTATATTTTCTTCTTAATGTATATTGTACAAGGTATGCTCAATAATATTATTAGAGTGTTTTTGTGAGGTATACAGGTGTCCATTTATAAAAAAATCAAAGCCATTTCAGACAAAATAAATATTCGGCTGAAAGAAACTCAACTTGCCCTTTACTCGGCGAAAAGTGCCTATTATGTGATATTTTCCGCCGTGCCGTTCATGGTGTTGTTGGTTATCCTGCTCCGTGTCATCTTTCACGAGCAAGTGGAGTATCTTATCTACACCCTGCTAAACGCCATCCCCCTTGAAATAACGGGAAACCTACCGGACGAGTTCATCGACAGCGTTCTTGGGCCGCGGGCAGGGCTAATTCCCATTACGGTGATACTGATATTGTGGCCTGCCTCACGTGGTGTGGGCGCGATTACGGCGGGACTGCGGTCAATCTACGGACGCAAGCAGGAGAAAAACGCACTGAAACGACACGCTACCAGCCTTTTTCACACGGTTATATTTCTTGTTGTGCTGATTCTTACTATGTCCCTGCTGGTTTTCGGTAATGTTATCCGTGATATGCTGACAAGCGAACTGTCTTGGATTGCAGATGTTGTCGGGTTTATTATCGGGATACGGGGGATTGTGGCTGTGGTGTTCTTGCCACCCTTTTTCACCCTTGTGTATCGCTATATCGGACATGGGAAAATGCGACTGCGTGACCACCTGCCCGGTGCAATGTTCGCCGCCCTTGGTTGGCAGGTGTACTCTTTTGGATTTGCATTTTACCTGCGGCATTTCTCCAATGCGGGCAACATCTACGGCAGTATGGGAGCGATTATCATGTTCATGATATGGGTTCACAGCTGTATTACCATATTGTTTGTGGGTGCAGAGATAAATGTGCAACTGAATATCAAGGAATTGCAGATATTCGGTAAGCGAAAGCCGACTGTGTATTTGTAGAATGTGTCATCGAGATAGAACATAATACTGCCGTCTTAAACCCAAAGAAACGACAACGTCATTAGACTTGTTTCGGAATTAAAATATTACTCCATCTTAAATCAAACAAACAGCATCGTCATTGCAAAGCGGTGATTTTCCGCGTG
>WQSD01000056.1 GCA_009788105.1 Oscillospiraceae bacterium
CAGCATTGTTCATATTTTGGGGATTTTCAAACCCCTTTTCTGAAAAGGGGTTTGAATGCCGGGTTGTTAGGGGGCGGCAAGAGCCCCCTAACGAAAAGCAGGTGTTGTAGACGAAAATGGCTTTATGCGACAGAAATAGCTACATCTCAAATGGGCAACTATCGGGTACTTCCTGAGCGGGTGTACCAGTATCGAATGCTACCCAGAGAACCTGAACTCAACAAAATTGAATTTAATGCTATCTCCAAAGAGCGGGACGCCGAGGGCGTCGTCCCCTACATGGGTGCGGTTTTGGCAAGAAACATACTCTCTCGCACCCGCTACCCGTCTTTGCACCGCAACATCGAATTCTTTCGTGTTGCCACTCCCCCCGTCAGGGGCAAACACCAGCCCCTGCCACCCCTTCCGCCCGCGAAAGGGGATTTACAGAAATGTGCGGTGAGAATTATTCTTTCAAACTTCACCAATTTCAGAACGAAAATCCCTTGCCTGGATTGCTTCGGATTTTAGAATAAATCCTCGCAATGACGTTCCGAGAGCTTGAATTAGGACGATAAGTTTTTTCGTTACAACCTTAATGACAATGAGAATCTGAAACGTTGCATTATGTTCTATCTTGATAGTCAAATTTCTTTTTCGCATTTTTTCTACATTTTTTTCTACATTTTTTGCTTTTTGTATTGACAAAACAAAAAATGTATGCTATAATTAGAAAAATAAAATAAAAATCAGGGGTGCGAAAGCTGAGATGGGCAACCGCCCAAACCCTTTAACCTGTTAGGATAATACCTGCGTAGGGAGATTTTTGTCAGGGTGGATTTTCACCACCCTGATAACATTGTTTATTTTGCAATGATGAATTTTGCCTCGTGGGTTATCCGCGGGGCTTTTGCGTTTCTGAGGGTGCAACCACATCCAGAAAGAGAAGAAAATATGTCAAAGTTTCAAAACGCTTTTTTGCAACGCCGTGAATTAACACAAAAACTTACTGTATCTGCAATATTGATTGCCGTCGCAGTAGCTATTGCTTACATAAGCAGTCTTGTTAATTTTTTCAATATGCCCACAGGCGGTAGCTTTACCATTGCAAGCACCCTACCTATCATTATTATTGCGTATATGTATGGAGCAAAATGGGGCTTTTTATCTGCTTTTGTTTTCGCTGTACTTGAAATTCTTATTAGTTGGGGGTCTGTTGCACGAATATTTACACCGGGAGATAGCCGTTTCCAGCCTCTTTTAATTGCTATTTCAATTATCTTACTTGATTACATCTTTGCGTACACTATCCTTGGTACTGCCGCCTTTGCACGTCGTGCACAAAAAAAATCGATTGCTTTAGCCGGCGGAGCGGCAATAGCGCTTTCGTTGCGTTATTTGATGCACATTATATCCGGCGCACTATTTTTCGGCGCACATGCCGATTGGTTATTAACTGAAGCTATGATAGAAATGTACCCTGTGGCTGCTATATCTGTTATATATTCGATTTTATACAATGGCATTTACATGATACCCGAAATTATTATCACAGTTATCGCCGCTATTGGTGTGGCTCACATTAAAGAAATTCGCCACATGGATGTTTAAGCAACATATAAAAAAGGAGCGATTTTTCGCTCCTTTTAATCTGAAGAAAAAGGTCAAGACCTTGGGGCGTTGCCCCAAACCCCACTTAGGAACTTTTTGAAAAAAGTTCCTAAGAACCTCAAAAACTTTGGTACAAAAGCATTCCATGCTTTTGAGAAAAAAGTTTTTAGTCAAGTTTTTTACAAAAAACTTGTGCGGTGTGGGCGCATAGCCCACGATTTTGACCTTTCTCTTCAATCTTAAAAGGAGCGAAAATCGCTCCTTTTTATATATATGTTCTTAGAGCACCTACACCACTTCGTACCTATCGCCGCCCACAGGGTGATACCCTGTCGAGAAGAACTTGGTCAGCATCTGCACCGCATTCCATGTATCCTCTGCGCCGGTTGTTTCGTAGCTGGAGTGCATGGCAAGCTGTGGAATGCCAATATCCGCCGCAAGCAGGGAATTTCGCGTCGCCGCAGTATTCCCAAGGGTCGAGCCGCCTGCCACATCTGCCGGATTAGAGTAATACTGCCACGGAACATCTGCTTGTGCACACAACAACTTAATATACGCCTCGGAAATGCCATCGGTGATATATTTTTGCCCTGCGTTGTGCTTGATAGCGATGCCGCCGTTAAGATAGCACCGATGAATCACGTCCGCCAGCCCGCCGTGATTCGGGTGGACAGCGTGGGCATTGTCGCATGACAGCAAGAAGGACGCCGCCATAGCTTGGCGGATTTCCGCTTCGCTGTGACCCTTGTACAGTCGGCGAATCACATCCCACAAAAATGGGCTTGCCGCCCCCTGACGAGTGCCATTGCCAACCTCTTCGTTGTCAAAGATGGCAAGGACAGGAGTACTGGCTGGGTTATCGCTGCAATCAGGGGACAAAAACGCCTCGGTGCAGGCAAATGTGCATTGCAAATCGTCCAATCCACGGCAAGAAACAAACTCCTCCGACTCCCCCCAAATGCTACCAGGCATACGGTTGTACAGGAACAAGTCAGTACCGAGAATCCGCTCCACTTCTACCCCTGCCGCCTCGGCAATCAGCTTCATAAAGCCATCTTTGTTGCCCATGCCAAACAACGGCACGGTGTCCACCGCAGGGTTGTAGCTTTTGCCGTCGGTTTTGTGCAGATGAACCGGGGCGTTTGGCATCATAAGCAGGTCGCGGTCAATGTTAATCAGCTTTATCGCTGTGCCGTTCTCTGTTTGGCAGATAACACGCCCGGCAACCGACAGGGGTCTGTCCATCCAAGTGGACATATTCATGCCGCCGTACCGCTCCACCGACAGGCGGGTATACGGACCGCTTTGGATTGCAGGGTCAAATTTCACCTTAAAGCATGGCACATCAGAGTGGGCGGCGGCAATGTTAAACGGGCGCACTTCTGATTGCACTTCCCCGCCATGCAGGCGAAACGCCAGCAAAGACGAGCCGTTACGGGTGACGAAATATTTGCCCCGGGGAGAAACATTCCATGCCTGCTCCTCGTAAAGTTGGGTATATCCCTGATTTTTCAGTCGAACAGCAATGTTTTCCACAGCATGAAACACGCTGGGCGACGCACCTGTAAAGGCGATAAGTTGTTCAGAAATTTGTCTTTTTAGCATGGTACACCTCTATGTCTTGCTTTTCACTTTAATATCATCGCAATGGTAGGCTTTGGGCGGGCCATCGTCCCCGCGCAAACGAACTTTCAGCATTTTTATCAGAGGCTTTAGCTCGGACACAACCCCATCTCCGTCCGGCGTGGACACAAAACTGTCCACTTTCGGCATATCTCGCAACGCCTCGGTATAGGCTTCGTTTTCAAACTTCAAACAGCACATCAATTTTCCGCACGCACCCGAAACTTTAGTTGAATTAAGGGAAATCCCCTGCTCTTTCGCCATGCGAATAGACACTTGTGCGAAATCAGAAAGGAAGGTGCTGCAACAATATGGTCTGCCGCAAACTGATAATCCTCCAAGCATTTTCGCTTCGTCGCGCACGCCCATTTGGCGAAGTTCAATGCGGCAACGAAAGTGAGCCGCAAGCTCTTTCACAAGTTCACGGAAGTCTACCCGCCCGTCAGAAGTGAAGTAAAACAGCAGTTTGGTGTTGTCAAAAGTGTACTCCACATCAACTAACTTCATGTCAAGTCCGTGAGTTTCAATCATCTTTCCGCAAACAACCATGGCTTCTTTTCGTTTTAGCTGATTTTGCTTGTGATGATGCTCGTCCGCCGGGTTAGCAATACGCAATGCACGACGAAGAGGCTGGACAACGGCGTTACTTGGCACTGTTTTATTTGCAATAACAACCGCCCCATGCTCCAGTCCACGGCTGGTTTCCACAATGGCGTTGTCACCTATGGTGTACTTGGTGTTTCCCGGGTCAAAGTAGTATGCCTTGCCCCCGGAACGAAACCGAACCCCTATCACTTGTGCAGTTTCTGCTGCCGTAGTTTCCGGGGCTTGGGTAGGTATATCTTGATTATCTTTTGGTGTGTTTGGCGTTGACATAATTATATTCCTATTTCAATAGCTTTATATGCAAATTCAGCTTTGCTCCCTGCACATTTATATTTTTTCCAAGAGCGACGCGGGTGGCGTTTGCGCACTCGCAAGCATAAATCAACCGTGGAACTTCCGCTCCTGCTCCTGCCGCAATCGCCTCGCTTGGGGTAGGAAAAAAGTGCAAATTCCCTCCATTTGTCGCAGCAATAACATCACGAGCGGCAATGACAAAATCACGGAGTATGGCGTCTATTCCCTCGCGGTCGCGGGGGAGCTTTAGCAAAAAAACAAGCAATTCCGAGCTTTTGCGCGGGCTGATGAGTTTCAGCATTTCTCGCACCTTTTCAGGGTCAGAAATGGTCAATTCCGTGCTTCCCTCTGCCCGTAGCGTAACCGCACGCGAGCGAACAGTAGGCAAAAGTGCCGTCGCAGAATTGCACAGCAGAAAAAAGTACGTTCCCGCCTGTGGCTCTTCAAGAATTTTCAGGGCGGCATTTTGCGCCGCCGTGGTCATTGCATCTGCGTTGTGAATTATCACAAAGGTGAAGTCCAACTCGGTTGGGCGAAGCATGGTTATATCTTTAATCTGCCGCACCACATCAACCCCGATGCTTTTCTTTTTTTCCTGGGGAGAAAATTCGTGAATATCCACCGCGCCACTGGATATGATTTTATCTTCAAAATGCGGAGCAAGGCGAGCGGCAAGACGACGAATAAATTCGCCTTTGCCCTCGCCTTCCCCTTCAATTATATACGCATGGGACAACTTCCCTGCACTTAAAACATCGTTGAAATATGCTATCATCAATCTTCCCACGGGTCTTTTGGTTCAGCTCTGTTTTTTTCTAATCGTACATTAGTATTATTCGCTCTATATATGCTATCTTTAGTATTTTTGTTTTCTTTTACTTTGTTTTTGTTAAAAAACGGCAACTGTCCATCTTTGACCATATAAAAATATACAGCAACTCCAGCAGAACCAAGAAGAATTACAAACACAAAAATCCACATAAAGACTGTCCAAGCCGACGTACCGCCCGGCTCTGTTGTGGCTTGGTATGGAATAGCCTCGCGATGTATGGTATTGCAGACAAGGCAGGTTTTCATCAACTGACCCGGCTGACCGGGGGCTGGTTCTCGTTCTACAACACCCTCATCCCATTCATGCTCGCCTGTTGGCTCAATCTCTTCTTCAATGTAGCACGCCTGACACCTACGCATCCCGGGAACAGTACAGGTAGCCTCTAAGACAACCTCAAAGTTATGTCCTAACGGAGGCACTGCCACCTGATTTTGCGAATATCCACAACGACGACAATCTCTACTGCGACTGCCTGGCTCTGTACAGGTTGGTGCAACGTCACTTTCGTGTTCAGCAAAATCATGACCAAGAGGGGCGTTTTCCACTATGCGATAATGCCCGCAACCCTCGACTGTACAAGTGTACCTAACAATTTCCGGCAATGTACAAGTAGCCTGTTGTATTACTTCGCGTTCTTCCACATGATTTCCGGCAGGAATGGTTCTTAGGCGTCTGGTGTTACAACGAGTGCAATCTTCGTGAAAAATACGCCCGTGTGTGCAACTGCCTTCTTGAACTACAGTACCCTCGACCCAATTATGCGGCATCGAGCTAACGGCAGTGCCGCAAACAACGCAGGAGTTACAGCACACATTATCGTTTGTGTGCGTCCAAGCAAGGTTTCCGTGGGTCATAATGAACACAACAGTATATCCTGCCCCATTAACGTCAGTGACAGTCAATCGTAAATCACGGTCCCCATTAAATGATTGTGTAGCTGTGTTTGTATGAGGTGTTGCCGTTCCTCCCCTCTCCTGGGTCAAAGAAACAAGAATATTGCGACTTGTAAATGCACGAGTAGCCGCATTAAACAAATCTGCACAAGGTACTGTTACTGTAAATCCGGCCGCACTTCTCGCCTGAGTTCTTTGTTGTTGGTTAAGTTGCACAACGGCCGCATCGCCTATTCTGAACGAAATCGCAGACTGACCCGGTGGCGGCGGAGGGGGAGGTGGTGGCGGAGGTTCATCGTCGCAATCACAGTCATTGCCACAATCGCAACCATTATCGCAACAGCCGTTGTCACAACTGCAACCATCATCGCCGCAATCGTCATCGCAATCGCAGTCATCCTCATCACAATCATAATCGCAATCGCAACCATTATCGTTTACAGCATTCACCGGAACGCCCAACACAGGAAGCGCATTCGCAAGCGAAAACATGATTAGCATTGCAACAAGCAAGCTAATCCCGCAGAGTATATATTTGAGTTTGTTTTTCTCATTTATTTTCATTTTATCTCCAATTCATTGAGTGTGTTTCTATCTCGGCGAAACATGATTGACCTCGTTCCACCTTTAGAAGGCAACATTTAGAACCTGTATTCAGTATGGCAAATGTTCGGATATTGTGCAGATTTTCACGCCAATATAGGCGCGAGGAGGGCGAATATCGGGAATATTTTACTGACGAGCAACGACGAGTGGCATAAAATATGTCAATATGCGGACTTTTGACACTACTGAATACAGGTTCTTATTATTCAGCTCTTTCATAATACCACAAATTCGCTTAGAAATCAAGTTAAAAAAGATTGTACAAATTGTGGCGGATTTTGTTACTCTTCTGCCGGTGGTGTCCAACCACGGCGAGCACGAACTTCTTCAAGGTACGCCAAGCGATGCTCTTCCCTCTCGGCGGCTGAGCGTGCATGGTGTGCGCGCCGCATATCATTTCCGGTAGACATTGTTATAGATAACTTCCCGCGCCCTTGTGTATTAACGCTAAAACCGATTCCTAAATAACGATATGTTGGATTAAGGATAAAGGCTTCGGCGGTGTCGTCACTCACAATCCCGTCGACAATAACATTTGCCTGTTCTCGGGTCATTGGTCCGTTGACTTGGCGAGAGCGAACCGAGGCACTGGTAACTTTTGTTCTGTCAACTCCAAACCAACGGTCGTGCCGTTGTTGGTGAGTTCTGCCGTCAGATGCACGATTTGCAACAAAGTTATTGTTACGCATATCAAGAGTATGCTCAAGACTGGTTAAAACCGCTGGTTCGTAAAACACATAAGGGTCTACACCAAAGTTCACTCGGTGGTAGTTTATGCGGTCAAGAAACCACTGGGTAACTTCAAAATGGTCAAGGTCATATCCCCGTAAATCAAGTGGCGGTATTCGTTCAAGGCTAATGAATTCGTTTGGATAATCATTGCTTTGATTTTCATTGCAGGTGCAATCATTGCTTTGATTTTCATTGCAGGTGCAATCATTGCATGAATTTGAATTATGGTTTGGCAGGGCAAACAAAAATATTGCAGATGTTACCGCACAAACTATAACAGCGGTAATCAAATTTGTAATAATAATTTTAGCTCGTTCATTCATTTATATGTTCTCCGAATAAGTCTGTTTTTTATTGTGACTACTGGGATAGACCATATTGCAAAGTTTCAGCTTCTCGTTGTCATTAAGGTTGTAACGAAATTAAAAATTACTCCATCTTAGACCAAACAAACAGCCTCGTCATTGCAAAGCGGTGATTTTCCGCGTGCAATCCAG
>WQSD01000057.1 GCA_009788105.1 Oscillospiraceae bacterium
TGCAGACTATGTACGCAATCAAATGTTTGTGATAACGGCAGGAGATGGAGGGCTGGCGAGGTTTGAAAGGCTGTTGGGTATCACCCCTGCCGATGGTGAAAGTATTGAAACTCGCAGGGCTAACGTACTTATGCAGTGGGATTCAGAAACGCCACACACTATGCGGTATTTAATCGCTCTACTTGAAGTGCTTACTGGCGGAGATTTCGAGATTGATGAGCGTTTTTGGATTTCACAAATGGATATAAAAATAACCGCTCCTGATATTGACGTGGCGATGCTTTTGGCGAATTTGAAACGCTACATAATCCCGGTGAACTTGACTGTGAACGTGTTGGCTTTCTTCCGCACGTGGGATATGCTTTGGGATAAAAACATGACCTTACAACAACTTTGGGACAGAAACATGACTTTGGATGAAGTCGGAACGGAGGCAATGAGATGAATGGCTTTAACTTTAACCTGTACGACTGGAATGAACGTGCTTTTGACATTACCAAACTGAACGACAATTTTCAAAAAATAGAGGATTTTGAGTTCTCCCAAAAACACACGCTCCGAATAACATTTGACCCAAGCCATGCAGGCGCGGGTTATCAAATACTCGTTAATGGGGATGTTTATCTCCGCCGCCTTGTGCCTCCGTCATTAGCCGAGGATGTTGTGGTGTCCATGGGCAACACCGAGTATTTGATACAAGTGGAGGAGGGTCCAGGGATTACCTCGAAAAGATGGGTCAATGTCGGGGGGCTGTACGGAGTTCATAGCGTCGCAATGTTCCCCAACCGTTCGTTACAGCAGTTATCGTGGCAACAAATTTCAGAGTTGTCGCGAACTGGAGAGGCGAAAAAATTGTACCAGGTTGGCGATGTTTATTCGATAGAATATTTCATCGTCAACTGGGGTCAAAGTTTTACGCAAAAATTTCAAATAGCTGGATTTGACTATGACGACTTGCCAAACGGTGAAAAAGCGGGTATAACTTTTGTGATGTATAATGCGGTGTTTAACAATCTTTTTAACTCCCAACCCATACAAATACACCAACAAAACACCCCGGCGTTCGAGCAGTATTCGGATAGTCTACTTGCCACGCGCACAATCCCAATGGTTGCCTCTGCGTTTGGCGGGCTTGCAGAGGTGGCACGTACCGTTGTGAAAACAACAGAAATTAGGCGTACCTTCGACGTTATGCTTGGTGGAGTGAGAAAAGATTTGTTGACGTTTTTCCCGCTATCAACAGACGAAATATTCGGAAACCCTTCGCCGTTTCCGCAGGCAAGACCGGTTGGAATGTCGTCTTACCCACTCTTTGACGACCCATCAAACAGAGTAAGGGTGAGTGCGACACCTGACGAAACCCCTGTGCCGTGGGTAACGCGGACAAGTTTGTTTGGCGCCTATATGCAGATTAACGAAGATGGTTTTCAAAATGCTATTGATAGCGATAGACCGATAGACGCAGGATTGATATTCGGATTTTGTATATAAAAAACACTAAAGGAGCAAAAAATGAACCAATACCGAATAACAGTATCCCACAGCGATAAAGACGGCTTGTTTGGCGCAATCACGCAGACCCCCGCAAGTCGTGACGGTGATAACCATGCGGCACATTTTGCTATCACACAACCGGCGTGGCTTGATAAGTACGCTTGCATGATGGACTTTCGCAACACCTCCAAGACCGAAACAATACTCGTGGAAGATGGCGAAGTTCCATTGACGGCTGAAATGGCTGTGCATGGTACTTTGTCAATCCAGCTTGTCTACACCTTGGGCAACAAGAGCATTAAAACCAACATAATGCGTGTGCCGATTGACCCAAGCATTAACGCCACAGACCCATCCACCCCCGGCAACAGCAATGTCATTGGGCGAATATTGGGGAAAATCAAATGCCTTTTTGCAAAAACCAAAAATCACGAAGACAGGATAGTTGAGTTAGAGCAAGGAGGCATAGGCGGCGGCATTACCCAGTCAGACCTTGCAGAGGCAATATCCGCCGAAGCTACCGCCCGGCACGAAGAAATCACCCAAGCCGTTACCACCGAGGCGAACGCCCGACAAGGCGAGGTAGACGAACTGAGGCATGGAGTAGAGGACGCCGCCGCGCAAGCAACCCTCGCCACAAATAAGATATGGGGTACGCCCGACAACCCCAACGGTATTGTCAGCGGAGCGCACGGCAAAGGTAGGCTTAACATTGCCGAAGAGGCTATCGCCGCAATTGAGGTTGCTGTATCCGAGCTTGACATTGACGGGGCAATTGCCGCCCACAATGAGGACAGTGACGCACACGGCGATATTAGGTCAGAGGTTGCTGTCAAACTTGACCGGGTGGACAGCGGTGGCACTCTTCGAGCCTACGCCGTGGACAGCGGCGGGGAACAGACTATGATTGAGGTATCAGCGGACACCCCCGCAAGTGGCACAATCCCCGCCCGCAACGCTAACGGCACAATTGTTGTTGGGGAGGCTGTCGCTGGGGCAGATGCGGTAAATCTGCAACAAGTGCAAAAAATCGTTGAAGATGCCGCATTGTCGGGCGGAGACTACACCCCCGAAGACCCCTACACCGATTATGTAAAAGTCTCCAACCCTGCTGTCGAGAGTTTGGGCGGCACGGCAACCTCGCAGTCGGTGGTAAACTCCGAGAACAAAAACGACCACGCCGCATTGTGGGAAGCAGAAAATCGCCTCGAAAACAAAGTCAACGCTAACCAAAAGACGATGGACGGCAGGGTGACAGCCCTCGAAGAAAACGCAAGCGGTGGCGGCGGCACTCCGTTATATTATGGCGCACCACGTACGGTTTTCGACAATGAAATCGGTCATGGGGCGGCGTTTACAAACCTTTGCGACTTAGTAGACGGAGCAGAATATACCGCAACAATAGACGCCGTTAGAGGAACATCAGGCTCGGCATCTAATGCGGATAATGATGTAAGATTTAATTTGCAGTTTTTAGGCTCACCTAATTTATCCGTGGATTTTCACGCGCCAACAGCCAATAGCGGAACAATCGGATTTAGAGCAAGTTTCACGCACATAATGACCGATAGCGGAGAAGGAACTTGGAGTATATCAAATCGTGTAACTTCGCTAAGGCGTTCCATTACTACCCAGCTAAACGCAAACATAGTTCAAAGTACAGTCACCCATAACAATCCGGGTCCATCCGAAGGTTCGGCTTTAACAAGGCGACCAGTCAGCAACACGAGGCGTTTAAGGTTTAACTATCCTGTATCCGCAACGTCTCGTATTGTGTATCGTGTACGTGTTACCGAAACTATTCCAATCCCCCTAAAGGAGGCATAAATGTACTACTTACTATTCGCACTTAACCTAATTGTGCCAACAATATTCGGTGCTATAGGCTGTGTGGTTGTGCGGTGGTTGTGCGTAAAATCAACCAAAGCGACAAAAAAGCAGAGCGACAAGCGGAGCTACGGGCAACCGAGCACAAGCTAAACAGAAAAGTACAGAAAGCCCACGGGCGAGCGTTAAAGGCAATCGCGATTTGCGTTAAAAATGAACGCATAAACGGCGAAATGGAACACGCCTTTGACGAGATGGACGAGGCTCACCGCAACTGCAACGAGCTTTACGAAGAAATTGTTTCTAAAAAAATCACAAAATAGGAGTAAAAAGCATGAAAAACATTATCGAAAGAGCAAAAAAACAAGTCAAGGCGGCGGCGTATCGGGCGTTCCGTGCGGGGGTGTACACATTTACCGCCGCACTTGGGGGCAAGGCACTACTGTCAGATGTTGACTGGGCTGTGCTTGCCACGGCGACACTATCCGCAATGGTTGTTGCGTTCCTGCACGGCATAGCTTGCAAGTTGCCCGAATGCCATGACGACCTCGCGGGGGAGTTTGCCAAGGGTTGCGGGGCGTGTGGAAAGGATGGTGAATAGCATGATACAAATTCATCAACGCATAATCCCCAAGGGGCGGCGTAATCGCCCCGGGCGCAAAAATCCTATGGAGTTCATCACCATCCACAACACAGGCAACACAAGCACAGGGGCGCACGCAGAGGCACACAGCCGTTATCTACTGGGCGATGTCGCCGCAGGACTGCCTGTAAGCTGGCACTATACCGTTGACTGCCGCGAGGCGTGGCAACACTTGCCTGACAACGAAGACGCATTCCACGCCAGCGATGGAGCGGGTGCGGGCAATCGCCGCAGTATCGGCGTTGAAATCTGCGTAAATCAAGATGGAAACCTACGGCAAGCCACGGACAACGCCGTTTGGCTTGTGGCAGAGCTATGCCGCAGACACAACATCCCCCCCGCAAATATTCGCCAGCACAACCACTTTGACCCACGCAGTCAAAACTGCCCCCGGCAACTACGGGCAGGGCAACCGTATAGCTGGGCAGAATTTATCCAGCGCGTGACAAGCCTACTCGACCAGCCGACCCCACAGGAGCAACCGCCCTCACAAGCCCTGCACCGTGTACAACTTGGGGCGTTTGGAGGCAGAGATAACGCAAACAATCTCATTTTAGAGGCAAAGCGTGCTGGGTTTTCCGATGCGTTTATTTCAAGCGGTGCTGATGGTTTGTTCAGAGTGCAGATAGGGGCTTTTCGTGACCTTGCAAACGCCACCGCCCAACGCGACAGGGCAAGGCAAGCAGGGTTTGCTGATGCCTTTGTCGTGACCGCCGAGGCTGTCACGCCGACACCCCCACAACCACCTCCCGCCCCACGACCAACGCTGACAGTCGAGCAAGCGGCACAGGATATATTCCGTGGCAGACCCGCCCCGGACGGGCAACCTTGGGGAACAGGGGCAACCCGCAGGGCAAGGCTGACACAATTCGGGCTTGACCCCCAAGCCGTGCAAGCAAGAGTTAATCAGCTTATGGCGGGGCGGTAGTATCTTTTCGCCCGCGTGGGCGATATGATATTGACAACTGCCCCGAAATGTGGTATACTGTAATCACGACCCCGCCCACCTCTACAGCATGGATTTTTCTATGCGTATGTGCCAAAGGCGGGGAGTTTGTATTTTGGTATTGACAAACCCGAAAAAATATGCTATAATAGACCTAACAGAACCCCGAACGCCTCTTAACAATGCGTACCAGTCGGGGACTAATGATACCACAGTGGCACTAACCACCTCACCATACGAGGAGCGGCGACCCCGCTGTGACTTTATCCCCTGCTTCGGCGGGGGATTTTTTGTTTTGTAGCTTGATTTGTAGCTTTAAGAACTTGAAATGTAGCTTGAAAACCACACAAAAACATATAACAAAATACAACAAAACACAAAATAAAAAAGCCCGACAACTAAGTGTTATCAGGCGTTTTATGTTGGTGGGGATACACGAATTCGAATCATGGACCTCTTGCATGTCAAGCAAGCGCTCTAACCAACTGAGCTATACCCCCATAAAAGCCTTTCTGAAAAGAAAGGCTTTTGGTTATTTACTTATACTTGCGCTTGCGCGCCGCTTCGCGTTTTTTCTTGCGTTTCACGCTTGGTTTGTCGTATTGTTCGCGCTTTTTTACTTCGGAAAGAATGCCGGAACGAGCACATTGACGCTTAAAGCGACGTAGTGCGCTATCAAGAGATTCTTTATCTTTTACTCTGATTTCAGCCATGTTTTATCACCCCTCTCTCTTACGAATGCTTTCAGTAGTATACACTATCTTGATTAGATTGTCAAGAGTATTTTTTAGATTTTATTGGATTTTTTAGTTTTTCATCGCAACACTTCTACCATCTCCACATCTACCCCAAACAGGTCGGCAAGGAATGTGCGAATGTCTTCTGTGCGGAATATGGCGGACAGGGTGTGCAAGTCCACCCGCAGGTGACGGATTATGTGGGTGTCATTCTCCCGCTCAATATCAAAGTAAAGAGTGACATCATCGGGAGCAATGCGAAATCGTTGTGCCAGCATAGCAGTCGTATTCCGTGCAAGATACTCCCTGCTGTAGTGAAGAAAGGCATGGTTATGCCCTGCCCCGCCCTCCTCCTCGGTGGCAAAGTCAATCATTGCTTGCACTTCCTCGGGTAAGTTCACGTCCACCAACCGCAACAGAGGCGTGGCGATGACCACCACAATGACCAGCGCACAGGCAAAATTCACATACTTCCCACCGCTGCTGTCCTTTGGAGCAAGCACACTGACCACCCCGGATATTATTGCCACAACCATAATGCTGTGAAGGTACTGTGCGAATGTTGACATGAGGACTCCTTTGGGAATGTGAAGAGTGGAGTGTGGAGTGTGGAGTTGGGGTCGCACCCCAGGGCGACCCGCCGAATGGCACAACCTGAACCTCACGTCCTAACCCGTAGGGGCGCACCCTTGCGATCGCCCGTTTGTGCGGTACATATCATTCGTATCGGGCGGGGGCAAGCCCCGCCCCTACGACAATGTTTTGCCTGTTCCATTTGGCGGGCGGGCATGGAAACCCGCCCCTACAGGCGTGGTGTGCCCTTGACCTTATTCCCCTCCCGTGGAGGGGTGCGGCGTAGCCGTGGGGTGATTCAGCGTGAATGTTGCGGGTGGGTGAACCCCGCCCCTACGTAGTTTGATTATATCCGTTTAGCGGGTCGCCGAGGGCGTCGACCCCTACAAGTTCTGTGGGTGTTTTGCCATTAACTTCACTCCCCACCCTCAAAACTCCATCCTCCCCTCTACCCCACGCTTCCCATAAACACCCCCAAGGAAAATATGGTCATCACGTTGAATATAACCGCTATTGCAATGGCGAAGTTTAGCAGTTTATTCACTCCGCCAAGCATTTTTGCTACATCGCCACAGGACAGCATTTCGGCAATTCCGGCGGCGAAAGTGAAGCTAAGTTTTGCGGCGGCAAGGGAAAGGATAGTGGGCAAACCAATCATCAGCACCGACACAATGCCAATAGCCCCTGTGGTACTGCGAATCAGGTTCAAACTACCCATTACTGTACGCAGGGCCTCGCTAACCGAGCTGCCCACTACTGGAATCCAACTTCCTGCGGCGAATTTCATTGTTCGCAACGCCACTGTGTCGGCACTTTGAGCCACATTGGCTTGAAATGCGAAGATTATACCCAGCACCGCCGTAATCCCTCCAATAAGAAAAAGAAATCCGTTACGCACAAAGTCGCTTATAAGGGTCAGTCCATGGGATTTTGACACATGGGAAGTTAGATTTAGTCCAAAACACACTTGCAGTATTGGCAAAAGGGCGTAGTAGGCGATACTGCTGATAATTGCAAGCACCAGGGTGATTTGCACTCCTGTTACTGCAGCGGTGGTCACGCTACCGCTTGCGATATTTAGGGCGGTGATAAAGGGGAGCAGTCCGGTCAGCAGTCCGTGAAGTCGGGTGAGCATGTCCTGTAAAAGTGCGAACTGGGAAAACGCCGCCGTGTACACAATAACAGCGGTGATTATCACAGTTGCCCACTCGATGATTTTCCCTGCCCCCTCTGATTTGAAGCTATCTTTCATGGCGGTGATGCAGGCGGTGATGAGAATCAGTCCAATAATGGTGAAAAATGTTCCCGCCACATTCCCCAT
>WQSD01000058.1 GCA_009788105.1 Oscillospiraceae bacterium
AAAACGCACCTTCGCCAAAACCAAGGCAGCCCAAACCCGCCGCGGGACAGCAGCCGAATGGGGCAAGCCAGCAAAGACCTGCTCCCCATGGTATCACAGCTATTGCCACGAAAGCAGAATCTCCATCTGTGGATTCCCAACCTCCCAAAAGAGCAACCCCCGCACCACAAGCCAGACCTGCTAACAAAAACACTGCCCATGCAGAAAGACATTCAGGTCCACTACCCATAAACTATGATGACGTGGACAGTTACAAACGCCCAATGACAAAGCGTGGCAACACCATGTTTTGGTGGGTTATGGGCTTGTCCTCGCCTATAACAATCGCCGTTGCCGCGGCTGTTGCTTTGTTTATCGGAGCATTATACGCTGTTTTGGCGGGACTTGTGGCAATATCCACGGCAGTGATAATCGCAGGAGTTTTGGTCGGGTTGGCAATTTCCATTGTGGGCTTAATATTTGGCGGTGCAGAGATTATTCTTGAATCCGGGGCGCATTATGTAGGTCTGTACGAAATTTCAATTGCCCTGATGATTATTGGTGCGGTCACTATTGGCTCGATTTTGCTGTATAACATTATTACCAAACTTGTTCCCCTTTTGTGGGGGCTTGTAACCAGACTTGCTAAGCTGATTTTTAGTCAGTTTATGCGCCTTGTATATTTCGTTCGTGAAGAATGTAATAAAAGAAGTCTTGAAGATTAGGAGAACAACATGAAATTATCATCAATAGTAACTTTAATTGTAGGTATAGCAATACTTGTATCAGGTGTTATACTATCAAACATTGCCATAACAGCGGCAACAAACGCAGGGCACGATTTTTGGGAAGGTATTGACACGGTAGACGGCAACATTGTACGAGAATATTTAATTCCGGCCGGCTATTCAGACAGTGCCGTCGCAGAGCGGACTTTTGCCCGCATTGAACTTGATGTAAGCAATATCGATGTTGAAATCGTTGGCATTTACGACGTTGCGGCAGAATCTCGTGTTGTTCTTTACAACATGACATTTCCCAGAACTTCTGTTATTTTGACAAGCAATACAGTTGAAATTACAAATTCATTTAGAATTGATAGTTTGATTGACGGCGGAGGACAAGGGATTGCTTTTCGCGGCATTCATACTCTTTTCAGTGGGGGCGTGTTTGGTCAAGGGGGGCTGCTTGGCCCTACCGGCGACCAACGGATTCGCATTTACCTGAACAATGCCGACCGTCTGCTCCGCCTTGACCTTATTGTTGACAATTCCACTGTTTCTGTGCGGGATATTCACCGCGAAATGGACATTAACATTACAGCTACCGGCGGAAGTGAGGTGGAGTTAAACAACATATCCACCCGTGCGGCACTAACTATTGAAGCAGAAGACAGCACAATTAACATGAACGCAGTGACTTTGTCCCAAGCAGAAATGACTCTTGAAAATAGCGATGTGATTTTCGATGTTATGGGTGCAGAAGTGCTTTTTGGATACTATGTAACATCAGATGATGACGGCAGAATTATTGTAAACAGCACGGTCACATCAAATGAATACCTGCACAATCATAACGTAGAGGGCTATCCTCTTATTAGGGTGAATCAATCTGGGGGGAGCTTTGAAATAAGAAAGCCGCTGGTTCTTATTCCTCCGCCGGACTATGTCCCGGAGAATGGTGCAGAGGTGGAGTAGGCATGGACAAAGGCAAACTTATTGTAATATCCGGCCCTGCGGGAGTGGGCAAAGGTACGGTGATACGCCATCTTCTTGAAGTGGGAGGGGGCGACTTTGCCTTTTCGGTGTCTGCCACCACCCGCCAGCCCCGACCGGGGGAAGAAAATGGGCGGGAATACTTCTTTGTTAGCAAAGAGGAATTCCGCCAGCGTGCCGAGCGTGGGGATATGCTGGAGTGGGCAGAGTATGTAGGTAACTACTACGGCACACCACGGGAGGCGGTGGAGCAAGTTCTTGCCTCCGGCAGGCACGTTATCCTTGAGATTGAAGTAGAGGGAGCGCTCCAGGTGAAAAGCCGCGTGCCGGACGCGTTACTTATCATGATTGGCGCACCTGACTTCGCCATAATCGAAGCCCGTCTGCGTGGGCGTGGCACCAATACTGAAGAGGACATTCAGCGTCGCCTGAAGCGCGCCCGCGAGGAGCTTGATTTGGTGGGCGAATTCGGCTATCTCGTCACCAATCACGACGGGGCAAGCGAAGCCGCGGCGGCGGAGATAATGGGGATAGTTGAGGGAGGCGAAAGCGTTTTTGGCTCCAGCAAAGGAAAAATGCAAATTGCCGAGGACTTTGACGAGCCGCTCGAGGAATTACAGGAATATATGTAATGAAAAATTTGATAGATATTCACGTCGCTTTAGAGGGTGTCTACACAACATGATAACACACCACTTCACAGGTAACATAAAATCAGATGTTAAATCTCTGCTTTGGGCACATGGCAAAGACAAAACCTATGACCATGTAAAAGCTGTCGCGGAAACAAGCATTGTAATTGCCGAGCAATATGGGCTGGACAAAGAAGTTTGTGAATTAGGTGGATATTTGCACGATATTAGTGCAGTTGTGTCGCCCGATGATATGATGGCTTACGCTATTCAGGAAAAATGGCACATAGATGAAGCCGAGAAAAAATTCCCGTTTCTTTTGCACCAACGCATTTCAAGAGTTATCGCAGAAGAGGATTTTGGAGTGACAGACCAACGAGTTTTGTCCGCTGTCCAGCACCATACTACTCTAAAACCAGATCCATCACCATATGATATGGTGGTGTTTGTTGCAGACAAACTCGCTTGGGACGGGTGCGGAGAAGCACCCTTTTACAAAGATGTCAAAAGCGCCCTTGTACAATCTCTTGAAGCCGCTTGCTTAGCGTATCAAAAGTATATTGTGTCGCACAAAATTATTCTGCACCCCCATAAGTGGTTTGAGGAAAGCTACCATTGGTTGCAGTCGCACCCCATCATAAGGAGTCACCCATGACCCCAGTCACCATTGGCATAGTCGGCGGGTCTGCCTCCGGCAAGTCCACATATTGCAAAAACCTCCCCGCCCACCTATCTGACTATCGTGTCGCTTCCGTGAAAATGGATGATTATTTCCGTGACCCGCTGCCGCAAATGACCTCTCCTGTGACCGGGATTACCGATAATGACTATAATCACCCGAACTCGGTTGACCACGAAAAATTGCTGGCGAAAATAAAAGAGTTGCAAGAATGCGGAGAATATGATATAATCTTAGTAGAGGGTACACTGCTCTTTTGTTACGAGGACATTCGCCCGCTGTTTGACTTGAAAATCTTCATTGACCTTGACTCGGATGTGCGTATGTTTCGCCGTGTTAAGCGAAATATCGATCACTTCAAGGGACATGAAAAATTAGGCGACTTTAACTGGCAGGCTGAATATTATCTGAACTACGCCAAGCACCGGGAGCAAGAGTACGCCCTTACCACCAAGGTTTATGCGGATGTGATTCTGAATGGATACAAATTAGACGACCACGCTACCCATGTTGTGGCGGCGTGGGTGATGGGGAAGTGTAGAGGGAAACCAGCAGATGAAACAATACATCATAACAATTGAAGATGAAAACAAAGCCAAGCAACTTTTGGCGTTTCTTGGTGATTTGTCCTATGTGAAAATCCAAGAGAGTCAAGAAAAACCGACAATTGAATCTGGCAGAAAACCGCCGCTAATAATGGATAATCCCTTTTCTGTTGATAACGCTACAAAATTCTGTAAAGACGAACTTAACAAAAGACAATAACACCCCCAAGGAGAACTACCATGATTCACCCAACCATTGAAGAACTAAGCAAGAACAGGTACAACCGCTACACCCTTACGGTGACTACTGCCAAGTGCGCCCGTTTGGTGACAGACGAGTATGTTAAACAGCGTGAAAACGCCGAAAAAATGATTTCCCGCAAGGAAACCGACAAAAGTATTAACATGCTAATCAGCGCGGAAATTCGTGACGACAAGGCGATTAAGACAGCCATTAAGCGTTTGGCGAATGACGATTATGCCATTGTTGAAGCACAGGCGGAGTAAGGGAAATGCAAGATTAGAAATTTGCTCCGCCGAATATTCTTACCTCACGGAGAACCAACATGACCCCAGCCGTTGCCCGTATTCACATATTAGACGCGCCCTATCATATGGACAAGGGGTACGACTATCACATCCCGGCGGACTTGCGAGGGCAAGTGTTGCCGGGAATGTTGGCTTTTGTGCCGTTTGGGCTTGCCAACAAAAGCCGTGTGGGTGTTGTGTCCGAAGTGCTTGACTTGCCCGCTGATGGGCTAAAGCCCATTTCTGCCCTCCACGACAACCCCTCTGCACGGCTGTCGCCACATCTGCTTGCCCTGTGCCATTACATACGGGATAACAATTTTTGTGCCCTTGGGGAGGTGGTGAAGTGCGCCTTGCCTTTCGGCATTTCCTTTGCGGTAAACGAGGTGTATACCATCAATCCACAGGCAGACAGAGAGGGCTTGAACGCCTCTGCCGCTGTGATTTTCGATTATGTGAAGCTCCACGGGCGGGTTAGCTCTGCCCAGGTGGTGAAAGAGTTTGACCGTGACGCCCTTGCCGTCCTCCGCTCATTGACCGAGGCGGAGGTGCTGGTGCGCCAGCACATATCCAAGGACAAAGCCAAAACACAGTTTGAGCAGCACATATCTCTTACGCCCCAAGCCCTATCCCATATTGCCGCCAACACCCTGAAACTTCGTAGTGCTGTCCATCAACAAATAATCGACTACCTTTTCGCAAATGGCACAACTCCTGTGTCCCTCCTCCGTGCCGAGTATAAAATCACAGCCGCCCACATCAAAGCCCTTGACACCAAGGGATATATCGAGATAACATCAAGCGAAGTCATCCGCCGTCCTGCTCCCATTGGAGAGGGGGGGCATCATCGTGCTGTGCTGTCGGACAAGCAACAATCCGCGGTGGACACCCTGACCACTTTGTACGATAGTGATGGCGCGTGCGCCGCCCTGTTGCACGGAGTGACAGGGAGCGGCAAGACTATTGTCATCATGGAAACCATTCGCCATGTGCTGGCAAGCGGGAAAAGCGTGATTGTCCTTGTGCCTGAAATTGCCCTTACCCCCCAAACCATAGCCCATTTTACCGCCACATTTGGGGAGAACATCGCTGTCCTCCACTCCGCTCTTTCCAGCGGAGAGAGGTACGACCAGTGGCGAATGATTCAGTCGGGGCAGGTGCAAATTTGCATTGGCACTCGCAGTGCGGTTTTCGCACCATTTGATAGCCTTGGGCTGATTGTCATTGACGAGGAGCAGGAGCATACATACAAATCAGACAGCGCACCCCACTATCACGCCCGAGATGCGGCACGATTCCGCTGTGCAAACGCCGGGGCAATGCTCCTGCTTGCCTCTGCCACCCCCTCGGTGGAAAGCTATTACAAAGCCACCACGGGGGCGTACACCTTGGTGAGCTTAGACGAGCGATTCGGTAACGCCACCCTGCCACAGGTGAGTATTTGCGATATGCGGGGCAGTTTGCCCACCGATATTGTGGGGGAGGAGCTTGGGTGCGAACTTGCCGCCAATATCGAGCGGGGTGAGCAGAGCATTATGTTCGTCAACCGCCGTGGGTTTAACACCCTTGTCAGCTGTGCCGACTGTGGCACTGCGGTAAGTTGCCGCCGCTGTAGCGTTTCAATGACTTTGCATGTACATCGTGGGTATAGAGAAAGAGAACAAGTTAATGCCTCTTTTGACACACACCAACCCAAAGTTCACAATTCGCAAAAACAATCTGGTGTGGGTCTGTCGCCTCCGGCGCTTGCCGGAGATATGATGAAACGTGGTAGACTATGCTGTCACTATTGCGGTGTGCGAGAGCCGATTCCGCAAAAATGCGCCGCCTGCGAAAGTGGGAGCTTGCAATTTCTCGGCTTTGGCACACAGCTTGCTGAGGAGCGACTGAACACCCTACACCCTAACGCAGGGATTATTCGTGTGGACGCGGACACCACCGGGGGCAAGCACAGCGTGCGTGAGCTATTAGAGCAGTTCCGAAACAGCGGAGCAGACATTATGCTTGGTACGCAAATGGTGACAAAGGGGCATGACTTCCCCAAGGTGACACTTGTGGGAGTGCTGCTTGCTGACTCCAGTTTGTACATGGACGACTATCGTGCCAACGAGCGCACCTTTGCCCTGCTTACACAGGTCATTGGGCGGGCAGGTCGTGCGGAACTTCCCGGGCGTGCGGTGATACAAACCTACAACCCTGACCATCCCATTCTTGCTCTTGCCTCGGCACAGGATTATGTGGGCTTTTTTGGTGACGAGATTGCCTTTCGCCGTGCGCTCCTCTTCCCGCCTTTCTGTGATATTGTGCTAATCTCCCTGTCCAGCGTGGAGGAGGCGGCACTTAGGAATGTATGCGGCGAGCTTGATATACGGATGAAAGAATTGCTCCGTGGAGAGTATAGTGACATTGCCGTCACCGCTTTTGGTCCATTAGAAGCCCCCATTTATCGACTGAACGAGCGATACCGTATGCGGTTTGTAGTGAAATGCAAGGCGGGAAACCGCCGCACACGCGAAATGCTTTCACGCCTGTTAATAGAGTTCGGTCGCAAGACAGGGCGAAAAATAAGCATTTCCATGGATGTGAACCCGAGTAATATTTAAGGGAGTGTGTTTAGTGAAAAAACAAATTAAAATGTCTGCGCAAAATTATGTACAATATCTTCTTGGCAGACAAAATTACACGGCAAACAAGCTGCGAGCACGGCTTAAAAACAAGGGATTTCCCCAGTCTGACACGGAAAATGCCGTTGCATGGGCAATAGAAAACGCCTATATTAACGAATCGGAACTTATGGAGCGACAAGTGGAGTTGTTGGCAAAAAGGGGATATGGAAAAAATATTATTTACAGTAAATTGCGAAATGATTTTTTTAACCCTGAATTGATGGGCGGCTATTTTAGCCAGCTTTGCGAAAACATTGATTTTGGTCCATATTGCTATGTCGAAGTGGAAAAACGATTAGACAAATTGAACCTTGCCGAACTTGACAAAGACCAGTTGCGAAAAGAATGCGAGAAAATCATGCGGCAGGTGGTGTCACGGGGGTATAGCCCTACTATGGTGCGAAATTGCCTGCGCGAATATTTGAGCGATGAATAACAAGAGTGGCAACGATTCAGAGAAAAGGTCAAGGTCGCGGGGTTTCACCCCACACCCGACCACCTTTTTGTAAAAAGGTGGAACAAAAACTTTTTTCTCAAAAGCACAGAGTGCTTTTA
>WQSD01000059.1 GCA_009788105.1 Oscillospiraceae bacterium
CGCCCCTACATGGTTTTGGTTGTGCCGTTTCGGGCGGGCACAAAATCGAAACCCGCCGCTACAGGTGCGGTAGGTGCTTTTTCGGGCTAAGATTTTTTGTGGTCAATCATGCTTCAAGACTGTTATTTTTTCGCCTTACGGGGAAATGAATTCCCCTTCATGGCGAGAAAAATAACAGCTTTCAGCACACTAAAACTACAACCCCATAATCAGACCATGCACCAAAACTTTGAAGCTGTGTTTATGTGCGGTAGCACAAGGCAGACACTCGGGACAGGCACCCTCGCGGCACATTGGCAAGTCCGCTTAGTGCTGCTTGGTTCCCCACCTGACACGGTTCACGGCAGACAATTGCGCAAGACCCATCCTTCATCGTGTCCACACTTGGCGCGGCCACACAAACACAGTCCTTGGAAATGTAATCACCCCTGCTGTAGCGGATTGCAGGTTACAGGGCACCGCTAACTCCCCGGGTAGCATAGTCTGAGTATAGGGTTGTAATATATAATGTGCTGAAAGCTGTTATTTTCCCGCCATGAAGGGGAATTCATTTCCCCGTAAGGCGGGAAAATAACAGTCTTGAAGCGCCCTTGTGAGCGCCGAAGTGCGTGAGCGGGGCATGATTGGCACGAAAAATCTTAGTTCAAAACGGTATCGTTGTTATGACCAACTCCCTCCTGCTCCGTCTTTAATCGCACAAACTGCCTTACAAGTTCACTTGTTTCTTCTGCGGTCAAGTATCGGTCGGCGAAACAGTCATCACATTGCAAAACTTCGCTTGCTCCGAATAATCGGCAGACAAAAGGACGATTTTCGTACACCGCACACCCACCGTCCACCAAATGTACGCACTTGCCGTCCCACGAGTAGCCACCCATGCGGCAGACTTCCTCGGGAGCAGGCTGAATTGCGTGTTGGCAACACTTCCCGCACCCCTTGCATTTTGTGTTTGGTATTCGCTTGTATAGTTCTGCGATGGATTTAAGTGTTTGGAATTGATGATTTTCATTCATCTCTAAGTTCCTTTGCCCATTCGACTCGCTCAAAATCTTGCTCGGTTAATTCTCTAATCATAGTTTCGCTATCCTTTCGGTAGCTGACCAAGGACGGTCGCTCCTACAATTAAAGCAAATGTAGATAATGCTTATTTTGCGGCAACAACCCTAATTCTGCGATAATCAGCCGCCCATTGCTCGCCGTTCCATAAATCACGGTATAGCGTTTCGTCCATCTTATCAAAAATGTCCGCTTGCTGGTATGAGTCGAATTTCGACAAATCAGAAGCGTAAAATTGCTTCAACCAATCCCTCAACCCTTGCTTACCGCCCTTCAAAATCGTAGGTTTGTCAAAATCAATAGCCATTTCGATTTCAAATCCAACTTTATCCAGCAATCGTTTGTATTCCTGCACTGTGGGATAATAAAAAGGGTAAAATTCATCATACCCGTAACTGCTCAAAATATCTCTAAAAGCATTCCATATCTTCGCGACACAGCCATGCGCGCCAAACTCGCAGATAAGCTTACCATCGATTTTCAAAGCGCGATAGATGCCTTCTAAAAGTTTGGTCTGATTTTGAATCCAATGGAAAACCGCGTTAGAAAAGACTATGTCAAAACTATTTTTCCATGTGAGATTACACGCATCGATTACGCAAAACTCGATTTTAGGGTATTTTTCTTTGGCTTTTTTAATCATTGATTCCGAGTTGTCTATTCCGATTACAACTCCTGATTTTTGTGCGAGTTCGTGTGTTAAATCGCCTGTGCCGCACCCTATATCCAGTATAGATTGCGCGTTGTTATTAGAGACATATTCCAATATTGCTTTACCGTATTCCGACACAAAGCTATGTTTGTCTTGGTATAATTCTGCGTTCCATTTCATTAAAACCGACTCCCAAAAATATAAATTTGTTTGATATTGATTCCATTGCTATGGCGTCATGCTTATTAGGTCTACGATTCTATTCGGTCAAACCGCTTTAATTTTACCAACATATCTATCGCACGAATGACATTGCTTTTAAGTTGCAATCGTTGCATTTCATCGCTTTCACCAAACGACCAGCCCCATGGCCAATGACCATCGTCAGCTTGTTGATTCATTCGCACAGTTAGTGAATCGTCCACCAAATCTTTCACCACGGGATACAGAAAACTGTCGGGTGAGGTAACTCCGAAATCGCACGGCAAGTGAACATAATCGCTATTCGACTTAGCAAAATTCAATTCCCATGCGGCGGTTGGATTTTGGCTTAAAATTGCCTTCAACTTATCTGCAAACGCATTATCCTTCAAGCATTGCACAAACCACAAAGCATATTCAAAATCATATGGATATGCTTTATCGCGGATTTCACGATTAAATTCAGGCGAGTTTTCGTCCCAATATCGTAAAATATGCTGTGTGGGATATTTTATAATTTCACTATACAATGCTTGCGGCACAATTTCGCTGTATAATGCTACAAATGCCGCATGACAAACTTTTTCATTGGCTTCGTATTTTTTTATTTTTTCTTCATCATCCTCCATCGTGGGTGGCGTTGACCCTCTATAATTAGACCAAGAGCAGTGCGGGTAGTCATTTAATTCAGGCACAAAAGGTTCTCCCCAGTTGCCGATTTCGGGGATATATTGGTCGAGAATGTACACCATCATCTTTTGAATTACCGAATGATTGGCAGATGGTTTTTCGTTCAGACCAAGGATATAACCGATAGCGATTTCTGTGCATTTCAAGCATGGACCTTGATATTCAAACTCATAGCCAAGCCCGCCGAACCCGCCGCAGTCGTGCTGATATTTCGCTAACACATTCATAAAAACATCGACATTATTGTCCACAAAATGATAGTTAAACCATGCACAGCTAATTTCATCACCGTTAGTAATGATAAAATTTCGTGCTTTGTCAAAATTTTCGCGAGTTAGTTTTTGCATATTTTCCTTATTATGTTCAAAATATAAATTTTCTGCCGTTCAAGCAGACGACCAAGGACAGTCACTCCTATGTGGACTGTTGCATCCATGCATCCATCGTGAGTTGTTGAATTGTGTGTTGGCAACACTTCCCGCACCCCTTGCAGTTGGTTGAGGGTATCCGCTTGTATAGTTCTGCGATGGATTTAAGTGTTTGGAATTGATGATTTTCACTCATCTCTAAGTTCCTTTGCCCATTCGGTCAAGCCGTTACGCATGATAAGTTCGGGCGATACTCCGTTGATTTTTGCATATTTGCAAAAAATCTCCCAGTCTTCTTTCGTTACGGCAACTTCGACCTTGGTCATAAGTTTATCAAAATGAGGGTTTTTAACAGCTTTTTCAAAATCTTGTTCGGTTAATTCTCTAATCATAGTTTCACTTGTTGCAGGCGTATGCCTATGGTTGCGAACCGCATGAGTTTGTTTTATATCCTTTCGGCGACTGAGGGCGTATGTGTACTCTGGTACGACCAAATTCCACGCCCGAAGCAATGACGTTCCGTTTGTATGCTTTAAGACGGCGACTGTTACATCAATGCCTCCCTCGTGAGGGGGTGGCGGTGGTAGCCGACGGAGGGAGGGGTTCGCATTCTCCTATCCTATCTCCATCAACTCTTTCGGGCTTTTCGTTATTATCTCCACTCCAGCCTCGGTGCATACAGCCATGTCCTCAATTCGGCAGCCGTATTTGCCCTCAAGATAAATACCCGGCTCGATAGTGACAATGTGACCGGGAGCAAGAACTGATTGCGAGGCAGAGGACACGCTTGGGGCTTCATGAATGTTTAAGCCCACTCCGTGACCCAACCCATGAATGAACCGCCCAGCGAACTTACTACATTCTACCACATCTCGTGCCGCTTTGTCAAGGTCTGCACAAGAAATTCCAAGTGAAAGTTTTTCGATTGCCGCCAGTTGTGCCTCAAGCACAGTTTTGTACAGCAGTTTCATCTCATCGTCAGCTTTGCCGATAACCACTGTGCGGGTCATGTCCGAGCAATATCCCCCCAGTTTCGCACCAAAGTCCATGGTGAGAAAGCCCTGTTCAAGTGGCACATTTCGTGGTCTGCCGTGGGGCAGACTGGAATTTTTGCCGGACACAGCGATAACGTCAAATGCCATTCCTTCCGCACCCTGCTGACGCATGAAAAACTCAAGTTCAAGGGCAATATCTCGCTCGGTGGCGGTGGGCTTTATGTAGGACAGTATGTGGGTGAATGCCGCATCTGTGATAGCTTGGGCGCGACGAATTGTGGCAAGCTCCTCCGGGTCTTTGAACTCACGCAAAGTGTCAATAAGACGCCCTGCGGGAAGGATTTCGATTTCCTCCCCAAATGCCTTTTGGTAGCCTTGGTATTTCGCCCAAGTAAGGTGATTTTCTTCGATAGCAACCGACTTGAACCCGTTTGGAACAATAGTTTCTTTCAACAGTTCTCCAATCGGTTTGTTAGCCAGCACCTCGATAGCGGGGTGGGCGGCAAGACGCGCCTTTTCCACCTCAAGGGCGTTGGTCACAAGATAGGTCTTTTCGCGAGTGACAAGGACAAATCCTGCGCCGCCAAAGTCAGCACCGGTAAGGTAATATTGGTTTTTCGGGTCGGTAACAATCACTGCCCCAAGCTCGGCAGGGAAAGACTGTGTAAGTTTGGTGATTCTGGTCATGTGGGTTCTCCTGTTTTGTCTTTACTTAACAATATGACTATCACATTGCCATTGCGGACCACCCGCAATAGACTTGTATCGAAACAAACTATCGTCCTAATTCAAGCCCTCGGAACGTCATTGCAAAGGCGGTTTGTGCCGTGCAATCCAGTGAAAGGGCAATAAATCGCCATAAATCAACCCGTAAAACAAAGAAATTTCTCGTCCAACGACTGGATTGCACGCGGAAAATCACCGCTTTGCAATGACGATGCTGTTTCTTTGGGTTTAAGACGTGAAATTATCTGTTGTTTTTGTTTCGATACAACCTTAATGACAATGAGAAGCTGAAACTTTATATAATGTTCTATCTTGATAGTCATATTTGACAACAAAGGTGTTTTATGGTTTTTCTTCAGGTTGAGGCGGGCAGGCAGTGACACATTCTACCGCTTCCCTGTCCTGGGGCAGCACCTCCACAAGGGATTTTATCGCCACCTCCAGCATATCATCTGTGGGTTCGCGGGTGGATATTCGTTGCAGCCACATACCGGGAGCGGACAGAATTTTCATAATGGCAGTATCCCGCTTTTTCCCTGCAAGGCGAATGGTTTCATAACCCAGCCCCACCACGAGGGGCAGAATGAGGAAGTTAGTTCCCATTCTCGCCAACGGACCAAAATGGGCAGGCACGAAAAAGCCCACGAAAATCCCGATAAGCAACATAAAAATCAAAAATGACGTACCGCAACGAGGGTGCAGGCGAGGCTGGGCTTTCACATTTTCCACAGTAAGGGGCAACCCCTTTTCGTAGCAGTAAATCGCCTTGTGCTCCGCGCCATGATACATGAATGTGCGACGAATATCTTTCATAAGCGAGGTCGCCGCCATGTATGCAACAAACAATGTTATACGGATAATACCAACGATTGCACTACGGGTAAAGCGATACAACGCAGGATTAATCAGTGGCACAATTTCCCCATATACAGTTTCGTGCCAGCCGAAAATGTTGGCAGGAATGTTGAAAAGCACCTGGGGCAAAAACATAAACAGCACAACCGCAAGCCCTACCCCAAAAATCGCCGCAATAACCATGACAATTGACATAATTATGGTGTCTTTTTTGCTTGGTTCTGATTTTAACGGCTCGTCAGAGGGGGAAAGAGGGTCAGGAGCAACTTCCTCACTGTCCTGCGGGTGGCAATCTATGATGGCGAGTTCGCTTGTGGACTGGGCGAGTTCCGCCTCTTCTGCTTCCTCAAGAACGCTGTCGGCAGTATCTTCGGTGATAATCGGTTCGCCCTCAAACTCTTCTATTTCTTCAAGTTGGTCAAGTCCGGCGATTTCCCCTGAACGCATAAGGCAACGATAGCCCACTTTCAAGGACGTACCAAGGGCAACAACCCCGCGGAGGATAGGAATATTTTTGGTTTTGCTTGGCGGCGGGGTGTCCCATTTTTCAAGGATAATTTCCCCTTTTGCGTTTCGCACCGCCATTGCCGTGGTGTCAGGACCACGCATCATAATGCCCTCAATCAGTGCTTGACCACCGATTGCAACATTTTTTGGTTTGTTTGTGTTGTTTTCCATGCCTTATAGTATACCGTAGAAATGTGAACATACCGTGAATAATGCTGTGTGTCGTCAAATTTCCTATTGAAAATTCTGCTGATTTGTATTATAATATTAACATGAATAAATTTAATCCATTTAACCGCACTAAAAACACAGCCAAAACCACGTCCTCCACGGGAGCTATCACCCATCTTATCGTAGGGCTTGGCAACCCTGGGGCAAAATACACCCACACCCGACACAACGCAGGCTTTTGGCTGATTGATTACATGGCACAGGAACACTCGGTCAAGGTTGACAGGGTGAAGTTTCGTGCCCTTTGCGGGGAGATTCGTATCGGCGACACTCGTGCCCTTTTGATGAAGCCACAGACTTTCATGAACCTGTCCGGCGAAAGCGTGCGAGATGCGGCGAATTTTTATAAGATACCTCCACAGAACATCCTCGCCGTGGTGGATGACGCTAACTTTGAGGTTGGTGGGCTTCGCATTCGCGCAAGTGGCAGTGACGGAGGGCATAACGGGCTGAAAAACATGATTTATCAGCTTAAATCAGACCAGTTTCCCCGCCTGCGTGTTGGTGTGGGGAAAAAGCCCCACCCGGACTATGATATTGCTGATTGGGTGCTGGCTAAGATGCCAGAGGGAGATTTGAAGAAGATATACCCTGTGCTGCAGGACTGTGCCGTGGCAATTGAACTCTTGATGGCAGGAGAGCTTGAGCTTGCTATGGGCAGATATAACAGGACGTAGGGCGTGTCGACACGCTCTACGGCAATGAAGAATTAAAAATTAAAAATGAAGAATTGAGGTAAATTTGCTTCGCAAATTGATTTTATTGAAAAAGGGCATAAGTCAAGGGCATTTACCACGAAATTCACGAAAATGGATACAGATCGTAGGGGCGACCCTCAACGCCCGCAATGTTAGGTTCGCATCAATTAAAAAAGGGCAAACGCATTGCGAGATAAAAAATAACCCACTATTCAAAGTGGGTTATTTCAGAATGAAAAAAAGTCAAGACCATGGGACTCCGTCCCACACCCTGCCGCTTTTTGAAAAAAGCGGGCAAA
>WQSD01000060.1 GCA_009788105.1 Oscillospiraceae bacterium
AGGTTGACACCGCCGATAAAAATCCGCTTCGCAAAGCGCCAAGGAAAACAACCGCCTCTGATTTTATTGATTTTGCTTGTATAATCTGTGTTGTCATGGTGTAGTATATGCCCGATGTGGCTTGGCTTAATCGCCAAATGGCTGTACACAAGGGATGTTCATAGCTGTCCATAAGCAAAGTTCACATATTGTTTACAACTACACCTGCTTTTCCTATTGACACATGGGAACGGATGTGATATACTTATCTGCAGTAAATGTTGGACAGAGGAGTTTGAGGTTAATCATGTTTCAAACTCGTTATTTTGATTTTTTCAAAAACTGTTGCTACGCAACAAAATGATTTTTGAAAAATTCAAAATAATTCGCTCCAAGTGGCTGTTCGCCACTTTCCACCGAGATTTTCAACACACTAATAAACAAAGAAGCGGGGACTTCCCCCACCTGCCGCAACAATGCAAACAGGTCAACATTTTCCACCAATGTTATTGGTATTTTTGTTGCGCAGTCTTTGATGTCTGTGCTTTTTTATTTTATCAAACACGAGAGGTGACTTCTATCAAAAAGCAAACTTCACGCGATGTACTCATGAACGACCAAATTTACACAAAGGGTGGACTTCAACGAAACTCTGATGTTCGCCTGTTAGGTCCGGATAACGAGCAGCTTGGTATTCACAAACTTGCGGACGCACAAAAGCAAGCTGTTGACCGCGACCTTGACCTTGTGTTAATGGTCAAAGGTGCCACCCCCCCTGTTTGCCGTGTTATGGACTATGGCAAATATTGTTTCGAGCGAAACAAAAAGGAAAAAGAAGCGAAAAAGAAGCAACAAGTCAACGAAATCAAAGAAATTCGTTTGTCTTATGTTATTGACCAGAACGATTTGAACACCAAAATCGGTCATGCGAAAAAGTTTCTTGAACAAGGACACAAGGTTAAACTTGTTTTGCGTTTCCGTGGACGACAAATTGCTCACCAGCGCCTTGGTATCGAGCTACTTGAACAGTTCCGTGATGCTTGTGCAGAAATTAGCGAAGCAGACAAAAAGCCGGTTCTTGACGGGCGTAGTATGACTATGGTCATTCACCCCCTTAAATCAGAGAAAAAGGCGAAAGAACCTAAAGAATCGAAAGATGTTTCCGAAAAGCCAGCTGAAACTACGAAGGAATAAGTTAGTTACTAATTAAAAGAGAGGTATAAATCAATGGGAAAAATCAAAACACACAAGGCTTCTGCCAAACGCTTTAGCGTTACCGGCGGTGGCAAAGTGAAGATGAACAGACAAAATCGTCGTCACAAACTTGGACACAAAAGTGCCAAACGCAAAATGGCTTTGCGCGGCGGCGGCTATGTAAGCGAATCTTTTGCACCAACTGTAAAGCACTTGATTCAAAAGCATTA
Source organism: Oscillospiraceae bacterium (assembly GCA_009788105.1). Lineage (GTDB taxonomy): Bacteria > Bacillota > Clostridia > Oscillospirales > CAG-272 > WQSD01. The sequence continues at coordinate 1,404 of WQSD01000060.1, forward strand.
GTAATGCTGAAGGGTTGTTATTATGGGAGTGCGATTTATTCACCCCGCAGACAAATAACCAGCCCCGAAGCGTGAACGAACAGAAATGGTACAGTTGTCAAATAAATGATAGCTGTTCGTGGTTCGTTTAACAAAATTTCATCATCACTTAGGAGTATAAAAAATGGCAAGAGTAAAAGGTGCGGTAGTAACCCGCAAAAGAAGAAGAGCAGTCCTAAAGTCCGCAAAGGGCTATTGGGGTGCGAAAAGCAAGAATTTTAAGATGGCAAAGCAAGCCGTAATGAAAAGCGGCAACTATGCCTATGTTGGACGCAAGCAAAAAAAGCGTGAGTTCCGTGCATTGTGGATTACACGTATTTCTGCACAGGCAAAAGTATGCGGCATGAACTATTCCCAGTTCATGAACGGGCTTAAAAAAGCAGAGATTAACCTTAATCGCAAAATGCTGTCAGAGCTTGCAGTACATGACAAAGAGGCGTTCGCCGCTCTTGTTGAAAAAGCAAAAGCTGCACTTGCATAATACAAAAGTCCGAGGTATATTCCTCGGACTTTCCGTATTTTTTCGTTATATGGAACAACTTTAGAAAGGACGCGCGAGATAGGAAAATTTCCGTTCCAACTTTGGAGCGCGACTTTCTCTTCGCACATGACGCGATGGAAACCATCACAAGCAGGACAAACCCGATAATCCTTGATACCATACGCCTGCGAGAGGCGAAACACCGCCGTGACAGCGGACTTTTTGCCTTTGAAGGGAAGAAATTGTTCCTTGAGGCTTTAGAGAAAGGCATTGACCTAAAATATGTTTTTTTCACTGATGTTGCAAAAGATTTTTGCATCTCGGCGTTAGAAAAATCACAACAAAAATGTCGTCGTATCAATATTTCAGGCTCTGTATACGAGAAGCTATCCGCAGAAAAAAGCCCGGAGGGGATATTTTGTGTAGCCGGGGGACTTGACAAACGACATAAATTTGCTACAATATATAAAGCAGATTGCAACGCAAGTGAAAGTAGCCGGCGAACACGACTGATGTTGTCCTCTCTCCGTGACCCTGGGAATGTGGGAACGATTATCCGTTCGGCGGTGGCTTTTGGAGTGGACGAGCTGATTTTGTCTGCCGACTGCGTAGACATTTACAACCCAAAGGTCATTCGTGCCGCAATGGGTGCGTTGTTTTCCATGAAAATTATTGTTGTAAAGGATTTTCTCGGCTCGGTTCTGGCTTTGCAGGAAAGTGGCTGTGCTGTATATGCCGCCGCTTTGTCGGAAGACGCTCACAGCCTGCGAGAACTATCGATTCTGCCAAACTCCGTCTTTATTATTGGCAACGAGGCAAATGGCGTGCCGCCTGAAGTGATTTCTGCGGCAGACGCCTGTGTGTACATACCCATGGCGGAAGGGGTTGAATCCCTGAATGCGGCTGTGGCGGCGAGTGTGTTGCTGTGGGAAGCGAAATTTTGTAAAACCATAGGAGGTACATATGGACACCCCAAAACATGATATAATTTACTGGCTGTGGTTAAGTTTATGTTGCAGTCCGGGTAGTTCCGCAGGGGAGCTACTCCTTGAATATTTTGAAGATGATGTGCAAAAAATATACGAAGTCGAAGACCCGTCCACGCTTCCCTCTTCCACAAAAATCAGTCCTGAAACCATCACTCGTTTGATGAACAAAGACCTTGGGGAAGCGGAGCATATAAAGCTGTGGTGCGAGCAAAATAATATTGGTTTGCTTCCTGCTAACAGCCCGTTGTACTCAAAGCGACTGGCGCGCATTCAAACCAAGCCGATTTTGCTGTACTATCGCGGAAAGCTACCTGTGATTGACGAAAATGTTCTTGTCGCCGCTGTTGGCACTCGCCGTATGAGTGAATATGGTCAGCGTCAGGCGTATCTGTTTTCCCACGACATGGCACGGGGTGGGGCGATTGTAGTGTCCGGGTTGGCACTTGGAGTAGACGCAATTTGCCATCGTGCTTGCCTTGACGCAGGTGGGCATACTATTGGCGTCATCGGTTGCGGAATTGATAGGGTTTATCCTTCCGAAAACCTTGAGTTAATGGAGGAAATTGCGGTGAAAGGCACGATTATCACCGAATTCAAGCCTGGCACTCCACCTAACTCGGTGAACTTTCCTATACGGAATCGACTGATGTCCGGCATTTCTAATGGCACAGTTGTTATCGAAGCAGACGGACGGAGCGGGGCGCTTATTACTGCACGCACGGCTATTAAGCAGGGGCGAGATGTGTTCGCTTTGCCGGGTAAAGTTGGCGAAGCCAACAGCCAGGGAACGAACAAGCTCATCAAAGATGGTGCAAAGCCAATTACCTGTGCCGAAGATATATTGGAAGAATATCAATTCCTGTTTCCGAATAAAATATTTCTTGAGAACCTAAAGTTCGGACGGGCTAAGGGCGTGCCAAGTAATACCCGTGGCATGAAAGTTGCCGCTGATAGTTATGGGGCACAGCGACGGACAAGGGATGCGGCGAAGAAAGAAAACGACACACTTCCCTCCCTCGCTCCCGCCGCAAAGCAAGAAACTCCCGCAAAGCAGACTGCTCCTGTTGAGAAGATTGCTCCCAAAAAGCAGACTGCTCCAACAAAATCGGTTGATGCCACACCTCCCCCACCGCCAAACAAACAGGAAATCCCTGATGAAAAGCGGACAAAGGCGGTTGCAGGATTAGTGGGCATTAACAAGCAGGTGTACGAGGCTCTCTCTGTTCCCGCCACTCCTGACGAGCTTGCCGCCGGTGGCATTGCTATCAACACAGTGATGGCATCCCTCACCATCCTTGAGATTAAGGGGTTGGTGAAGCCGCTACCGGGGGGCAGGTATGAGAGGAAATGAAGAATTAAGGGCGTAAGGTCAACCACAAACGCACAAGAAAATGCACGAAAACCGCACACTCTTGTAGGCGTGTTGCTTTCACACCTACCCCGTCAGTCGGAAAACCGCCGACTGCCACCCCTTCCCGAGGAAGGGGACTTTCGGAAACATTCAAACGAACCCATATAACAACACTAAAACAATAAGGATATAATTTCATGGCAAATTTAGTAATCGTGGAGTCGCCGTCAAAGGCGAATACAATCAAGGGCTATCTTGGCTCGAACTATAAAGTAATGTCATCGGTGGGTCATGTTCGTGACCTGCCTAAAAGCAAGTTGGGCATTGACATCGAGGCTGGTTTCATGCCTCATTATATTAACATTCGTGGTAAAGGGGATGTTATTCGTGAGCTTGTTAAAGAATCGAAAAAGGCAAAAAAAATCTTTTTTGCAACGGACGCCGACCGAGAAGGCGAGGCCATTTCATGGCATTTGTGCAACGCACTTGGCATTAACCCAACAGAGGCACAGCGTGTAACATTTAACGAAGTTACTAAAACCGCCGTGAAAGAAGCAATCAAAAGCCCGCGTGCTATTGATATGCAACTGGTAGATTCACAACAAGCAAGACGACTGCTTGACCGCATTGTGGGCTATAAACTCAGCCCTTATCTGTGGAAAACTGTCCGTTCAGGGCTGTCGGCTGGGCGTGTTCAGTCGGTGGCTACTCGATTGATTGTGGAGCGGGAAGAGGAGATTCGTGCCTTTGTACCAAAGGAATTTTGGCGTATCACTCTTGAGCTGACTACCGCAGACGGCAAAAAGCTCACCGCCCGCTTTTGGGGAGCTGACAAGAAAATCGAAATCACCAACGAAGAGCAGGCAAGCGAGATTCTAACCGCCACAAAGCCCGGTCCATTTGTGGTAGGCGAAGTGAAGAAATCACAAAAGGTGCGCAACCCCTCCGCTCCCTTTATCACTTCGTCGTTGCAACAAGGAGCTTATCGAAAGTTAGGCTTTTCTGCTTCACGCACCATGCAAATCGCACAGGAATTGTACGAGGGTGTGAACCTTGGTGCAGGCATGGGCGGAGTGCAAGGGCTTATCACCTATATGCGTACCGACTCGTTGCGCATATCAAACGAAGCCACAGATGCGGCGAAAGCACATATTATCGCCAACTACGGCGAGGAATACTACCCTACCAAGCCACGGGCGTACAAGACCAAAGGTGCGTCACAAGACGCTCACGAGGCTATTCGCCCCTCTAATGTGGACTTCACTCCCGAAAAGATAAAGGAGCGCCTTTCCCGTGACCAGTATCGCCTGTACCGCTTGATATACACCCGCTTTCTTGCCAGTCAGATGGCGAGTGCTATTTTCGATACGGTAAATGCGGACATCGGCAGCGGCGGATATATATTCAAAGCCAGCGGCAGTACCCTTAAATTCCCCGGTTTCTTGTCGGTGTACGAGGATACTGTGGAGCAAGTGTCGGACAATAATCCCGACACAGAAGAATCCGAGGACGGCAAAGGCAACCTGCCTCCCCTTGAGGCGAAACAGGTGCTAAATTGCAATGAAATCATCCCCAAACAGCACTTTACCGAGCCACCGCCAAGATACAACGACGCATCTTTCCTTGAAGAACTGAAAGAGCGCGGCATTGGTCGCCCAAGTACCTACGCTTCTATTGTTGGTACGATTCTTTCTCGTGGCTATGTGGCGCGGGAGGGCAAGGCGTTTATGCCCACTCCTCTTGGAGAGATAACCAACAAGCTCATGGTGGAGAAGTTCGCCGACGTTGTTGACTACACTTTCACCGCACAAATGGAGGAAAAATTAGACGGAATTGGCGAGGGTGAAACCTCGATGAATGCTGTTTTGACCCAGTTTTACTCCGGCTTTGAATCTGACTTGAACAAGGCTATGGAGGAGGTTGGCGATGACAAAATCGCCGTACCTGACGAGGAGCTTGACCTTGACTGTGAACTTTGCGGCAAGCGAATGATTGTAAAGTCCGGGCGTTTCGGCAAGTTCGCCGCCTGCCCAAGCTACCCCGAATGCAAAAACACCAAGCCCCTTGCCAAAGACGGCAAGACTGTGGTGGAAAAGACCGCCCCTGTGCCTGTAGAGGGCATGACCTGTGAGCAATGCGGGTCGGGCATGGTGTTGCGTAGCGGCAGATACGGCAATTTCCACGCCTGCGAAAACTATCCAAAGTGCAAGTTTATCAAGCAAATCAAAGTTTCCGCAGGAGCAAACTGCCCCAGTTGCGGCAGTGATGTTGTTGTGAAACGCGGGCGTAACAAAAAGATATTTTACAGCTGTGAGAAGTACCCGGAGTGTACATTCTCTGCTTTTGACCTGCCCGCGAAAGAAAAGTGTCCCACCTGCGACAATGTGCTTTTCGTGAAGCGAGCAAAGGGCAAGCCCACCATGCTTGCTTGCCGTGAAAAAGGTTGCGGACACAAAGTCCCTGCCCCACCTGAATACGAGCGTTCCACTCACGAGGAGAACGAAGATGACGAATAGTCCTACCATTAACGTAATCGGCGCAGGACTTGCAGGGTGCGAGGCGGCGTGGGCGGCGGCAAACAGCGGCTGTTTCGTGAAGCTGTACGAGATGAAGGGGGAAAAGATGACCCCTGCCCACAGCAACCCCGACTTCGCCGAGCTTGTTTGCTCAAACTCCCTCCGTTCGGAGCAGGAGGACACCGCAAGTGGACTGCTGAAGCAGGAAATGACCCACCTCGGCTCGCTTGTACTTGAGGCGGCACGTGCCACTCGTGTCCCTGCGGGGGGCGCGCTGTCCGTTGACCGAGAGCGATTCGCCGCATATATCACCGCGAAAATTCGCAGTCACCCCAACATTCAAGTGCGGGACAATGTGGAGGTGACTGCCATTGACCTTGCGGACATTACGGTTATCGCCACGGGACCGCTGACCAGCGACAGCCTGTCCGAATTTATCAGCCAGTATCTCGCTCCCGAAAAACTGCACTTCTT
>WQSD01000061.1 GCA_009788105.1 Oscillospiraceae bacterium
TAAACCAGTCCGTAATACCTGCTAACTTCGCGATTAGGCTGGACTTTCCCCGCCCCTGCCCGCCTATAAGCAGGGGCATGTAGTCGAACTTGCACCCCGGGGTCATAACCCTGGCTACTGCCCCGCACAAAGCCTTGCGGGCGACTGCCCGTCCATACTCGCTGTCTGCCGCCCCAAGGTAGTCCATGAAAAGGGTATCGAGCCTTTCCACGCCGTCCCACGATAGACTGTTTAAGTAGTTTTGCACAGGGTGAAACGATTGGTTTATGGCTACAGCGACAACCGCATCCTTAATATCTTGTTTCCCTGGCTTATAGCGTTTTAATTTCGTTTCAAAATACCGGCGAAGCTCGGTAGTGTCTGAATCAGACCAATAGCCTTTTTCGGTTCGCCACGGCAGGTTGTCGGCGGTGTAGAACCGCCCTGTGAAATCGTCCTTACGTGCGCACCCGTTCAATTCGGGGATGTTCTGCACCAACAGCGTGATATTAGCTATCGTCTTATGCAACGCCCCTGTATCGTCACGGGTCAAATGTTTCGTCCAGTCGGTATTATGTGGCTCGCTGTAGCTGTCGTCCACACTCGAAAGGTCGGCGAAGTCATCAGCCGCCATTTGGTTCGACACTTCGCTAAGTGAAACCGCATATTGGCACATTGCGGTGAATGACGGAAGTCGGTTACCCTTTGTGCCGTCTTTTACCCCGTCTGAATCATCCAAGTCGCTGAACTTGTGCAATCGAACAAGGTCAAAGGCGTTTACCAGCTTGCCCCCGCATGGGTCAGTGGCATGGTGACTGAATAGGAACTTGCCGTCATCATAAAGTACCGCCCCGCCTGCCGTGCTTCCGCCAAGATAGGTGTAGCGCCCTGGCATGGTATCTACTGGTTCATATATCCCGACTAATAGTTCAAGCATGGCACGCTCAACGTCATATACCCGACAGAACGCTCCCACAATCCCCGCTTTGTCTACCGGGTCGCCTTGCTTGGTTGCAAGTTTAGTGAAAGTCTGTGTCCCCGGCAGCGCGGGCCACTTGGACATATCCTGCCAATCCTCGTAGAGTGCCAACAGCCCATCAGCAGACACAAAAGGACTGTCTGCCCAGTGGTATACATACTGGCTGTCCGAACAGCAGGACGGCCAGTACATCAGTCGCGCCACCTCGAACGTTGACGGGTCTGCCATCTCCAACCCGATATACTCCGCCATCTTACGGGCGCACGGTTCATACTCTTCCACGGAGACAGTGCGGTCGAGTGGTATAAGCACTCGCAACCTCGGCGCCCCCGCGTGATGTTTGCGGGTACTATAGACGCAGTATCCCACACCTAAACCCGCTATGCGCTGTAGCACGTTTTCCGTGCCGTTAGCCGAAATATTGTCAAAGTCCAGCGTGATAATGTCCCGCCCCGTGACGTTGGCTGACTTACGCCGCGGGGAGTTTAGCGTTCCCCCCACATAGCCGCCAACGTCCTTAAGCTCGTCCTGCTGAGCTTTTTTCATGGATAAGTAGTCACTTAATTTTTCCGAGCTTCGCACGGGGGTACGTAACCGCTCCCACAGTTCGGATAATAGCATTTGCTGAGGTTGCCAATTTTTCGACCAACGGTTGCCCGCGGACGTTATTGTGATAAGTCTATCATGTTGCATCGTAATTGCCTCCGCCGTTAGTTATAACATCTTTCCAACAGTCGAAACAATAATGTTGATGCGCCCCATCAAATCGTTTCGTTGTCCATTGGTGGGTTTTCAAAAACGAGGTAACTGCATGCCAATTTTCTAAATCAGACACTTCCGTCCCGCAGAACCCATCACAGGCGAGCAGGTATTTCCCATATTCTTTTTGTATCATGTCCCCCCCCCTAATCAAAGTCGAACTTAGTTTTTAATATTCAGCTTCTTCCAAACCAGTTATTTTCAAGGTTTCCATAGTTTAAGTATCTTTTCTCATCAATTCGCAGATGAAGGCTATATTACAAGCCATGTGTTTATAATGATGTAGCCCGCTTTCGCCGTCTTTACTGACGGGGTCGGCAACAAATTCAAGCATATGACGGTAGAGTGCATCGATATATCGTTGCAACTCAACTTGCCGCCAGCTCTCAGGGTCGCCGTATTTCTTGCAACCGTATTCTCGCACCTCTGCCACATCATAGATTAGCTGTGGCGGCACAAGCGATGGACGGGGCTTGCCTTTGTCTTGTTTTGCCTCAATTGGCTTATCAGTTGCGGACGGCACAACATCGCAATCTGAGCAACAAAGATGCCCTTTTTGTGCTTTTTTACGCAGACATATAGCACAGTCAAATTCAGAACACTGTCTGCCATTGTTATGGCAACGGCGTTGTTTTTTTAGGCTACCTAACTTTGGTTTTCTGCAAACCGGACAGCCATAAATGTCAATAAAATAATACTTACACATTCCCATTGTTTTTCTCCTTATCGTAGATATTACCGATTATTTCCGCATCCGGATTTGCAACTCTGGATAGTAGCATTGACCGACCACTTGTTTCGCTCACAACAAAAGCGGCCAACACCTTGTCCCACACAACAATTGGCTTATGCAAATAAGCGCACAGCAATTTGTCACCTTCAAATATCAGATTTCCGCGTTTGTCCGACAAACCTGTGCATTGTCCAAGGGTTGAGTAGTCTACTTCATAGGTCATAGTTTTTCCCGTGTCTAAGCACGGCTGCTTAATACAATGGTCTTCGTTTGCATCTACAAAATAACTACCATACACCCACTTTCCTTGCTTGATTTTATGTGTCCCGTATCGGTTTATCCATCTGTGTTCCATATTCGTTTTGCCTCGCCATAACAACCTTGGATTCACGAGCTCAAGAGGATATTCATGTATTTTCATTTTGGTTCTCCTGTTCTCGTCTGTCGTTGACAAATTGCATATAAGTAATACTCTGCTGAATAGTGTGGACTTTTGACCCAAAGTCGGGTTGTTCCATTTTTTTAACGCCCGCCTCAAGTGCTGCTTTTCTGCTTTCAGCATAGGCTAAAACTCTACCGAGGGGCAAATAGACTGCCGCCCAAGTAGCTTGTTTCGTTTTCTTACTTGGTTCTCTGAACAACCCAACATCTCCGCTAATCCACCCGTTATATCTTTTTGCGACCGCTCTGTCGTAAATGTCTCTTTCGGGGGCGAAGTTTTGCGACACATAAAAACTACCCTTATTCATCTTCGTCCACCTCCACCCATCCAACGAATACCACAGCCCCCACACGAGGGGATTGACACCCCTCGCACGAACACCACTCATCCACTTTCAGACCACTTACCATTGCTGCCTTTGAACGGTCAATCCGTGAGCGGTCACAATATGTTTCCTCGCCTTGTGTTTCTTTTCCACACAGCAGACATTTGTACAATCCATAACTTTTTCCCATGATAAACTCCTAATCTTTCTTAAAGTATTTTCCGACCCAACCGTCCGCCGCAAGAGGTAGACCAGCCCCCCAAGGCATTGGCAAGGACATTATTTTGATGACCTTCTCGAGACTGTATCCGGCAATAAATCCAGCATCTTCAATCACGATTTCATCATGAATGTGCATGATTATTCTAAAACCATTGTTTTCAAGACGGCCGATGGCTCTAGCAAGGCAATCACGAGCAACTGCTTGGGTGATATTCTCCACCAACTTACCACCGTAAGTAGATATTCGACCCCAAGTTTTCTTTGTTTGGTCAACGCCCATATACTCGACTTGTGCTTTCCCCCAAGAGTTCGAGCCTAAAATAGGGTTTGCGTAAAATAGTTTTCGCCCGGACGGCAATGCGATTGTCATAAAATCAAGACCGCCGCACTGGCTGTATTCGCGTGAGAATATTACGTTGCCAACGCCAACCGTGCCGCCTTTTTCGACAACAGAGATTGCCGCATTCTCGCACGCGTACCAATAGTCACAAATTCGTCGGTTACTGTTTCTCCAGCGGGATACAATATCCGGCAATTCTTCTTCGGTTAATCCCATTTGCAATGCCCCCATAGCTGTCAGTGCATTCGAGCTACCGCCATAGCCAAGGGCAAGTTCAGCAACTTTCCCTTTTTGCCGCAATTCATATTCGGGGTTGCCCTTGACTATTTTGTCAATTGGGACGCTGAACATTTGCGATGCGGACGCTTCATAGATTTTGCCGTGAGTTTTGAACACATCAAGTCTCCACTGTTCGCCCGACAACCACGCCAGGACGCGTGCCTCGATTGCGGCAAAATCGGCATCGATGAGTATGGCGTTGCCCCCCGCCACAAAAGCCGTGCGGATAAGTTGGGATAGTGTGTCCTGTACACTGCCGTAACAAAGCCGTAACGCTTCGATTTCCTGTGACTTTGCCAAGTTGCGGGCGAAATCGAGAGGTTCAAGATATGTGCGGGGCAAATTTTGCACCTGCACCATTCGCCCAGCCCAGCGACCAGTACGGTTAGCTCCATAGAACTGCAACAGTCCCCGCACTCGCCCGTCGGCGCAAACCGAGTTTGCCAAGGCAACGTATTTTTTCGTTGATGTCTTGCCGAGTTCTCGGCGGATTTCAAGCATGCGCTGGACAGTAGGATTGAGACCACCCGTGCCAAGCAAACTTGAAACGGTTTCTTTGGTAATTGACGTAATTTTGTCTTCTTCGTTGTCGATTTCAGCGTTCAGCCAGTCTTTAAGAGCGGCAACGCTATTTGGGTTGACAAGTCCTGTTAATTTCTCGGCTTCATGTTTCAAACTGGTGCTTTCTGTTTCAGCAATTTCAAGTGCCGACTGCACTAAATCCATATCCACAGAAACGCCACGAGAGTTGATAATGACATCCATTTCCCATTGCTCTTGAATTTCGGCAGGCAGGGGAAAAGCCCGCAGCTTATCCGCGATAGCCATCTCGGCAACTACATCTTGCTTGCAATATTCTTTGAATAGTTCCCAACGCTCGGGGTGGTGGTGTGGCAGATTTCGAGTTCGTCCGCCATTTGTCTTCGTGGGCTTACAAGGTGCGCAGAAATACTTGATAAGCTCGTTGCTGCTCCGAAGTTTTTGTTTATCGCTCGGAAGTCCTAAAGCCTTGCCTGTTGCTTCTAAACTTGATGGAAGTCCAAGATACATACTATGAATCATCGAGCATGTCCATTGGTCAATTGGAAACCCCGTGCCGAAAAATTTGGTTAAACACACCCATTCAAAAACTGCATTTCTTGCTCGCTTGGTATAGTGACAGCTACCTAATGAGTCCACTACCCAACCAGGGAGAACTTCGCCTTGTTTTAGGTCTACTATCCTCACCGCGCCGCCATTCAGCGAGTAGGCAAACAGTGTTATTTCAAAATCGGGGCTTTCAACATATTTGTAAAGCCCCGATTTTTTCAAATCAACACTGCTGTAAGTTTCAATGTCGATTGATAGAATTAACATATCACATCGCCCATGGATTTTGAGGTGCTGGAGGGTTAGCCGGTGCGGCGAAAGCAGGATTGATGATTCCTGCGAAATCGACATCAGGGGAAGTGTTGCCCGCGGACAGGGGCTCGCCGTCACGAGTTTTCAACACGTTGCCAAGTCCGCACCCAATACCCTTGTTCCCGCTGTTTGAGTAGCCGAAGAAGCGGATAGTGACACGCCCATACATGCCGCTATAAATATCTGTCGGCAACAACTCAACGCCATACTCATTCACGACGCCGGGTTTGTTTTTGGAAGACGCTGTAATCACCCAGTGGCCTTTACACTCTTCGCCGAAAGCCTCGCCCGACGGGCGGACACCGTCACCATCATGCAGAGGGTGTTTTGGTTGGGGCGGAGCAACTCCACCCCATTTTGTCGACACCGCCTCTTGAGCGGCGGCTCTCATCGCCGCATCAATTGCGGCTTTTGTGGCCGTGTCCGTTTTTGGGATAAGTATGGTCACGGAATATTTTGGTTCACCGACACCGCTTTGAGGTGCACGGGGTTGAACAAGTGCGGCATAAGATAGGCGCACTTCGCCTGTTAGAACTTTTTGAGTATCATTTTGGTACATATTTTTCACCTTTTTCTTTGTTTATTTTTCGTCCGAGATTAACTCGGCAAAATCTGTTTTAGCAGAACTATAAGGAGGGCGTTTGTCGCTCTCCTCAACGAGCGTTGGTTTCCCAGGGGGCTTGATGACTAAATCGCCGACCGTGACCGCAAACGCAGCCTTGCCCATCATTTTTTCCAACTCGGATAGCGATTTAGGCTTGCGTTCATATACGATACTTTCATCATAGCCCGCTTTGATGACCTCTTCAAGGGCTTTGTCGGCGTCACTGAATGACCGAACACTTCGACCCTCTACCAACTTCCACCCGGCAATCTTCTCACCGCCCAGGACGGCTGAGTGGGCGTATTCTTCAAGACTTTTGTACCAGTCCACCAAAGACTTCCCGCGGACAAGGAGTTCGCCGATTTCATCATTGGACAACACCTGTGACGCTGGCTGACTTTCTGTCTGCTTCGGAGTTACAAAATCCTTGAAGTCCTCAAGTGCTGTGTGTGCCTCGGCTCTTGCCCGGCACTGTGCTTTCCCCCGGCAAAAGCGACAATGTTCCCCCGGTACGAAATCGCCGAAGCCGCTAAAGGCTTTTTGCGCGATAGGTTTTATTGTTTCACCCCATCTAAGGAGTTCATCAATACTCAGCGTATCGAAACTTTCAGCGTGTTGGTTTCTCGGTTGTACAATCATAACGCGTATCAATTGTATTGTGTCGCCGTAGAATGGTTTCAATTTGTTAATTGCCCCTAAGGCATATAACCGCAATTGTGGATTATTCATCGCCGAAACGGGGATGCCTTTACCATGCTTATAATCAACTATTGTCAACTCCCGCCCCCCAACCATTAAGCAGTCACAAGTACCGAAGCCATCAGGGACATATTCCGAAAAGTCCACACGAGTTTCAAGTTCAACATATGGCGGATTTTTGGACAACATAGAGAGTTCGGATAACGTTTCAATGTAGACATCACTTGTTCTCTCCATTTCGGGGTCGTACAGAGGGTCTTTTTTTAACTTGTTAAGTTGCGCTGTTGCCGATCTCGACGTCAACCCCATAAACTTTCTGCGAGCCTTAATCTCGCAGACGGAGTGTGCTAGCGTTCCCGCCTCAGCGTACTCCGATGTG
>WQSD01000062.1 GCA_009788105.1 Oscillospiraceae bacterium
GCCGATACTGCTGCAAGCAGGGTAAAGGGCTTGATGGTTTTCTCGCCGTCTGCACCGACAACAAGTTTCATTGCTACCCCGGCGCCAATAGCAGCACCCATCATCAGTTGTGCCGCACGTCCTATTTGCTCCAACGCCAACGCCACACTTCCGATAAATGCACTGTCGATATTCCCAAGTAGGCTACCGATTTGCGAAATAATCGTGCCGACTATCAGCGAGGCAAACAGCCCCTTTGCCATTCCGTCGAATATGTTCGCTAAATATCCTCTGACTTTTCTTTTTTCCATTTTTCGCGCCACGCGCGAGGGCGGCCACGCCGCAGGGAGCAAATAGGCATCCCGCATTGTTTTCACTATTCCCTCGCGTCCTTTCAGTTTTCTTTTCCTATGATAGGTTTACCACGTAATACACATACCTTCGCCGTCCCTCTGGGACTTCGTAGGCTTGCCAAGCAAGATTTTGCGACTGCAAATACTCCTCCAGCTTGCCCGCTCGGCTCATTGGTTGCAGTAGCAGAGTCACATCTGCCCTTGCAAAGGCTGAGGATTTCGCCAGGTCTGCCCCCTGCAAGATGCCGACGATTGTTTCACCTCCCATTCCGGCGATAACAATATCCACCGCCCCGACAAAGCCACCGCAAATCGTTGGTATGCCATCACAGAGGACAAGAGCCACTCGCTGGTCAAGCCCGCGGCGGCACAGGTTGTCCCGTGCCTTCGCCAGCGGTTTTTCGGCGATGTCACAGGCAATCAGCCGTCCGCTATGCCCCTGCTGGGCAAGAAAAACGGGGAGATAGCCATGGTCCGTGCCAACGTCAATGACAGTTGCGGTGGGGCGAATATGCTGTGCCATTGCCAGCAGTCGCGGGGGGAGAGATTTTGGTCTGCCTTTTTGGGGTGACATTGTTTCTCTGGTCATGTTCACCTCTTAATAGTCTGATTAGTATAGCACATTTTCTCATGTTTGTCAAGAAAAAACTCTAAACATCAGCCAGTATTTTTGCTAATATTAAGAGTAGCAGACACCACCCCATCGTGGGCGGAGAAAATGCTACTCTTTTTCCTTTGGTTTATGACCAATGTGTGAACGCTGGCGAGGTTTTGCCCCGCCGTTTTTGCCAATTTTGGTGGCGGTTGCCAATGGTGCTGTGTGGTGGCTTCGCCGAGCAAGGTCAACCAAAGTTTGTCCAGTTTTCAAACTGGTCGGGTGTGGGCAGACAGCCCACGAATAGACCCTTGATGTTGTCAAAAAATCTTACATATATAAAGAGGTAACAATATGGCGAAACCAAACATTTTTGAATTAACAACAGAAACCGCACCAGCTGTAATTTTGTCGCTACTAAAAGACAACCTTACAAAAGAAGAATGCGTTCACCTTGCCGAACACACGATGTGGTGGACGGCTTGTTCGGAGGAAGCGGTCGCAGTCGTACATTTAAGACAGAGCCGCCTTTGTGCTCCGTTCAGCGTATTTCATGCTGGCATTGAAAAGTTAGTGGGGCGTCCTGTTTGGACACACGAGATTGCGTTATGTTCTAGTGAGTTTGAGGCTATTGCAGATAAATGGCTGATAGATAATGCCGAAACTATCAGCCGTGGGGTCAAAACCCACGAATAGACCCTTGTAGTTGTCAAAATATCTTATATATAAAGAGGAAGAAACCACAATGAAAAAAAGTAAAACAAAATTATCTGTAAACGACCTTCGTCAGATTGTTGGGGTAATATATTACAATTTAGAACACTGGGATTATGGAGATTATGGAGACGACCTTGATAGAAAAGCAAAGGCATGGGACGGCTTCCACGATTTTTTGTACACGTTAGAAACAAAATATCAAGAGGCATATGATGACTTCTATTTTCTTTTTAGTAGAATGTACGAAGACCCGGCACAATCTTTACGTGACAAAAATAATGCATTGTTATACGAGGATGTATGAGTTTTATTGCCGGCTTGTAGTTGTCAAAAAATCTTACATTTATATAGAGGAAGAAAACATGAAATACAAACTTTACAGCGGAACGCAGGAAGACTTCGACAAAAAGAGTGGTGTATTGCACTTCGAGTTTATCTACGGACTGCCCCAAGGTCAACGGCATCAAACAATAATATGCTCGCAAAAAGTTCAAGCATATCTTGACCAATGGTGTGTGCGGGGTGATGTTGGGGCAATGGTTGAAGTTGGCGACTTCGCTTATGGTCACTATTCCGGACAGATTTATTGGATAACGCCAGCTTAAACTTTCAGATGACGTAAATTCTTACATATATAAAGAGGTAATATAAATGACTATCTATGCACAAAGTGATAATCAAGGAAAAACAATAGTAAACATTCCTAATCAAGTTCCGTGGAGGATTTCCAAAAGTGTGGACAGAGAGCGACCCAATCATTATTCTGTTTTTGTAGAGTTTGGTAGCGGTTGGGGTTCAAATTGTTTTACAATACGAAACAGCCTATGCCTTGAAGATGCTTCTGATTTAATTGAAGAAATACATAGTGCGTTCGCTGATGAGACCAAAACATTTGATGCTACATTAAAGCCTATCTTTGTTGAAGAAAAAAAGAAATGGTGGAAATGATGTGATAGTTTTTTTGCAGAACAATATAAATGCAACCCAACACGGAGGAAACCAAAATGAGAGAAAAAATTAAAATGCGGGCGTTGCTGGCTAAAACAATTTGATTATGCCGTTAGCCCCCGCAAATGGATTTGAATTACGATAATTGAAAAGAGAGGTAACAAAATGACAACAGCAATAATATATATTGCAACAGCAATTGTTTCTTTTACAATAATGGCTATTTGCATTATCTTATATTTGAAAAAAGATTGTGGGGTACTTTGCTTTGCATCTGCTGTTTGTTTCGGTGTGATGATTACAGCCGCTTTTTTAGGATTTAATTTTTATACCACATATCAATTCTAACAATCCGCAACAGAAACAATTCAATCGTTTATAGGCGAAGAATTAGACGGACAAGTCCCCGACAATATGTTTGAAGTCTTTGAAGCTGATGGGGAGCAAAGCGTTAGATTCACTACAGAATTTTTTCTACAACTTCGCCCATGGTGGAAAGCTACAAGCCCCCTGTGCTACGCAAGAATGTTGTCTATTGTTCAAGGTGGCCGCATCTGCCTTTGGCAGTTCATCACCCTTGACCCAGCTCCCGGCTCTTCGCCGGACGAAGCTTCCGAAGACAGCAATCTCCCCATAACAACATTTCTTTTTCAGCCAGCAGAGATTGTAAGTCGCTCTATTTCTCAAACAAGCCAACGACAAGAGGGGCGCATTAGGATATACAGCTACTGCAAGGAAACGGGACGCCGCATTTCTGAAACCGCAGTTAGGGTGAGTTATGCTGAGTCACGGTCGCCGTTTCTAAGGTTTGCTATTACTGCAGTTTTGATAGCGTTTTTAGTTGCAACGATTGTTTTGGCATTCCTTATGTTCATAATTCGCATCAATAAACGAGAATACAAACGCACATCCCGCCTACACCAAGACCCGTCATATCAAAAGCCATCGTACTGCACAAAGCAAGCCCCCACAGAAAGGAAACCAATCAATGAATGACACAAAAGAAAAACAATACCGCCTTACCATAGAGCAACGAAAGCAGATAAAAGAACTATGGGACATGGGACTTACACAAGTTGCTATCGCTCATAAATTAGGGCTTTTCTCCTCAGCTGTGTCAAGAGAACTTAAACAGGGGCGCATTGACGGCACAAATGACCTTGGACGTCGTATGTACGACCCGTTTGTCGCTCAAGAGCGTATTATGGAATCACGCAAAAAGCTCATGCGAGTGTTTAGCGAAGAGGAGCGGCTTATGCTGGCGGAAATGTGGGAGCGTGGGGTGTCCGCAAGAGCTATTGGCAAATATTTCGGAACTAATTGGATAGTTGTACGCAGAGAATTGGGGAAAGGTACTGTCGGAGGCGAGGAGGCTTTGTGCCTTTTACAAAACGGACGAACGCCATATTGCCCCATTTTGGCGGCGCAAAATACTGTTACATATGTTGATGACGAGGAGGGGGGCGAGTGAGATGAATGACCGCTTAAACAACTTTATAGAATGTTACAATTTTTGCTACGACTTTTTGAAAGAACACATAGAAAACTATAACCTAATGGAAAAGAAGCGAGTTGCCTATGTTACAAAAATGCCTGAAGATATATTTGAAATTGTACTATGTCTCGAAGTGGCACATGGCGACAAAAAACATCTTGTAAAAAACTTTTACTACCACTTCAATTATCCCCCATGGCACAAACATCGCAAAGAAAGTCTTTCTATGAAAACATTTTTGCAAGCGATGGAGTTTCTATGCAACGAAGGCTGTGAGGTTAGATTTAATCTTGCATGGGGGAAAGAACAGGGGTTATGGGAGCATTCGACTTAGTTTCGCTTGAACTTCATCGCATTTTGCCCTCTGTCGTTTCACAAACCAACAATAAATTCAACTCAAAGGAGCTTTCCCAATGACCCAAACTAACCCCAACCGTTGCACCATAATCGCAATGGCTAAAGGAAAAAGCAAAACAACAAGAAAATCATATAGCTTTTTGTGCGAATGCAAAAAGTGCAAGAGGCGTGTGCGTAAATTGAAAAAAGCACAAATGCGGCTCAATCTTTATGGTGGGGTCGGGCGTGGTCGTAAGGTGTTTTTAACTCCCGCTCATTTTGTTGATTTCGACCCAAACAATATACCCGTCGTTTCAAACAAAGAAAGAGGCTAAAAAATGTTTCGGAATATTTTGATTATATTTATGGGAATTGCCTTGATATACCTTCATTATAAAATTACACACCGCCCTAAAAAATACAAATACAAGTCGTGCCACATTACTCGCTATAAACAAGAACCGTTTTATGTAGACCCTGTTTTTTATGTGGTTCAGTTTTCAGATAACCCTAAGGAATGCTATTTTACTGTGTTTTTACCAGATGCATATATGCACGTTGACCACTATGTTGCTTGTGGACGTGATTTTTCTGTCTACGTAGAAACATGGCATTAAGGGAGAAATTCAGATGAACAAAAAACTACTCAAAAATATGCTGTTGTTAGGGGTTGCTGTTTCTCTTTGTGCCGGACTGTCGTTGTTTCTCGTTAGTACCTTAATGCACGTCATACTATTTTCGCTGTTTGTGTTTGTGATTTATGGTTTCAGTTGTGCCTGTTGCTATGCGAAAAATCGCAAACACGTTGGTGCTTTTCAAGAAGCAGACCTTAATGATTGCTATTTTATTTGTGGACTTTATTCATTGTTTTTTATTATGATTGGCTTGTTTGCCTTGCCAAGACTTACAGGGGGGTCTGAACTTCTTCTGTGGCTTTTGCTTTGGCAAGTGTCTTGTGTATATATAGTAAGCCGTTTTGGAGATGTTGTTATTAAAAAATATGTACTACCAACGCTAATGTTTGCAGTTCAATCCGAAATAAACAAGACGCCAAATATAAAGGAATAATAAAGCAAAAACTATCGTTAGTAATATCGCTCCGGTTTCTCCAACACCAGCAAAAAAATAGCTAATTATGTCAACTTCTAACCAATAGTGGGCTATTACCGCCAGCAAGTATTTAATATACAAAAGCACAAGAAGTATTTTGCCTTTTTTGCGAGGTCTAACTTTAATTGCATAGTGAATAACATCATCCCATGTATTAAAATCTTTTGGACTATAATACATAGAAAAATCCAGTATATCAAAAACATAGACCACTAAAAGTATTAAATAACTGTTTCCAACGAGAGCATTTAAGAGGTGGAGATTGTATGCAGATACAAGCATCCGATAAAAAAAGAGGTTTGCTGTATATACTAAATGTTCGTTGTTAGCTAATGTGATGTGCAGGGCAACGCCGAAAATAAGTACCGCACCTCCGTGGGCAAAATGCTTTATTATATCAAATATTTTACTTATATTTTCCATGTCGTAAAACCTCCATTTCTGTCGCTATATGCAGTATATGCAAGAAATAGGAGCTTGTCAACTACAAAATCAAATACACTTATCATCAAAGGAGACCCACCATGACCCAAACTAACCCCAACCGTTGCACCATCATCGCAATGGCGAACCAAAAAGGCGGCACAGGCAAGACCACGAGTGCCTACAATCTCGGCGTGGCTTTGCTAATGAACGGCATGGGCGACTTGGAAATATACCCGGAATACGAGGGTTCTGACCTGTTCACAGACCACCGCACCGACAATCGCTATGCCCGTGTGCATGAAATTGTCCTTGACGAAACCAACAACCACGACCACGAAATTCCATTCGCCCACAAAGGTGAACCGATATTCCACAGCCTTGATGCGGATATTAGCAATGTTATTGGTACTGTCACCGGGCAGGATGTGTATGAACGCCTTGAACAGCTTATCTCTAAAAACCTACCCATGTTCGGCGATGAAGTCTATCACGCCGAAACCGGGCGCACCGGCTGGGTAACGGACGAATACGACTTCGGCTACAACAGCGCAGGAGGTGTGGGAGATATATTTTACAAAGTAGACTTCGGCTACGAAGACGGCAAAGTGGAAAGCATACCAATAACCTCACTTACCATGAACGCCGTGCGTGAAATGGAGTATGCTTTCCCGAAGGAATGGGCGGAGAAAGAACTTATGGCAACAGGAAAAGTGCCATTAGAGTATGACGGCAAAGTCTATCCAGTCGGATATATCGACTATCAATTTGAAGACCGTATAAGATTAGGCGACGATAGAGAATGGTTTTACGACAAAGAAAGCATGGAAGCCGCTATTGATAGAAACGACGAATTAAGACTTGACGGCAGGGTTTATGTATTCCACCCCTGCGAGCGTTTTCCGTATGTAAAAATTGACCGTTTGATAAATGGTGTAGATACAAGGTATTATAGCATCGATAGAACAAAAGACCAATGGGAAACTGAAGATAAGCACTTGTGGAAAACATATTTTGATACCTTAATAAAGGAGACGCCTGGTTTAGAGGCGGCGAAGCAAAAGGCGTGGGAAGCGGAGCAAGTCGAGCCAACAATCAAAGTAGATGACTGGATTTACCACCGCCCCACAAGTCAAGCTGGGCAAGTTGTTGGACTTGCTGACCA
>WQSD01000063.1 GCA_009788105.1 Oscillospiraceae bacterium
GACAAAACGCATTGCTGATACTCACTATGTTATCGGCTCGGTTGTTGGACCGCACCCTTTCCCCATGATGGTGCGCGACTTTCAAGCGGTCATCAGCCGTGAATCTCGTGCACAAATTCTTGAGTTAGAAGGGGAGCTACCATCGGCGGTTATTGCTTGTGCAGGCGGCGGAAGTAATGCTATGGGTGCGTTTTTCAACTATGTCGATGATGTCGGCGTTGACCTGATTGCCTGCGAAGCCGGCGGGCATGGCGTGGACACCGACAAACACGCCGCAACCCTTACTCACGGCACACCTGGGATATTCCACGGAATGAAAACTCTGTTTTGTCAGGATAATGACGGACAAATCGCTCCGGTGCACTCTATTTCTGCCGGGTTGGACTACCCTGGCATTGGTCCGGAGCTTGCGCACCTTGCCACAAGCGGGCGTGCAAAATTCGCCCCAATTACCGACAAAGAGGCAGTTGCCGCATTCGAGTATTTGGCGCGAACCGAGGGGATTATCCCTGCTATTGAATCCTCCCATGCGGTGGCGCAAGCCATCAAGGTGGCAAAGGATTACAGCGGCAGCATTATCGTGAATATTTCAGGGCGCGGGGACAAAGATGTTGCCTCTATCGCGCGCTATACCAAATATCAAGGGGGTAATGTTCATGAATAAAATCATCACCTACATTACCGCAGGTGAACCAAACACCCAGTTGACTTGTGAATACATTCACACCCTTGCGGAACAAAGCGATTTTGTCATGGTGGGGCTGCCTTTTTCTGACCCTGTTGCGGACAGCCCTGTAGTAGAGGCAGCGTTTATGCGCGCCCTTGCGGCAGGGGTGACTACCGATTGTGTGTTCGGCATGACCCAGGGTGTGGCAGAGGGCAAAGTTGTCATCTCTACCTACGCAAACCCTGTATTTATATATGGGTACGACCGCTTTTTCGCTAAATGCAAAGCCTGTGGAGTGTTCGGGGTGCTAATCCCCGACCTCCCCCACGAAGAGCGTGGCGAAATTCAGCAGTACGCCAAAGCCCATGGCATACACCTGATAACCATGATTATGCCATCCTCTGTTGGCAGGGTGAAGATGCTTGCAGAAAACGCGAGCGGGTTCATTTACCTAATTGCAGCTACCGACGAAAAGGGTAATCTTGCTCCCCCTTCCGTTGATATGCTTGCCGAAATTCGCATGGTGACTGATGTGCCTGTGTACGTTGGCGGTATGATTGCCACGACAGAGCAGATAGCAAACGCCAGAAACGCCGCCGATGGCGTGGTCATCGGGAATGCAATGGTGGAAATCATTGTGGAGAATGGTGAAAACGCCTCGCCGATGTTGCGGGAGTTTATAGAAAAAATCGTGTAAGCAAAAACAAAAACCGCATGAAAATGCGGTTTTTGTTATGCTTGTATTCCTCTGACAAAAAAGATGCAGTATGCGTGATTGAAAGAAAAAAGGGTCTGCACAAAGCAAACCCTGATATTCCGTGTGCCGTGGGCACTGGTGCGGATAATAGGAGTCGAACCTACACGGTTTCCCGCTGGAACCTAAATCCAGTGCGTCTGCCAGTTCCGCCATATCCGCATATGAATGTTGCAACACTGTTTCTTGCAACCATTAGATTATACCACTTTTTTTTTCAGTTGTCAATAGGTTTTTTAATATTTTTTTTATTTTTTTATTTTTTTTATTTTTGCGTTTTCGCATTTTTTGCAAAAATCCCCCTTGACAAATTCGTCAAAGTTTGATATAATATTACGAATATAAATAAAGAGAGGAAAAAAAGATGTCAAAAACAGCTTATTTAGCACTTGAAAACGGAAAAATTTTCACAGGCAAAAGTTTTGGCAAGGCTGGCAAAGTCACGGGCGAACTGGTTTTCAACACCGGGATGGTCGGCTATCTTGAGCTTTTATCAGACATTAGCTACAGCGACAAAATCGTTGTGCAAACTTTCCCATTGATTGGGAACTATGGAGTTATTTCAGAAGATTTAAGGAACACTATTACTCCTGTTGGTTATATTGTAAAGCATTGGTGTCAAGACCCTTCCAATTTTCGGAATGAGGGTAATATTGATGCTTTTTTATTATCTCATGGAGTTGTGGGGCTTTGTGACATTGACACACGCGCCCTTACTAAAATTATTCGCGATAATGGAAGTATGCGAGTAATGATTACCGACGTCGAGCCAACATCATCAGACTTTGCGGAACTAAAACAACCTTTGCCCAAAGGACCTCTTGTTCCTCATGCAGTAGCAGAAACGAAAAAACACACTGTTCCGGGTGCAAAATATCATATCGCAGTCTTTGATATGGGTGATGGCAAAGAAATCACCCGTAAGATAAACGAGTATGGTGCGGATGTTACATTATTTCACCCTTATAGCGAAGTACACGAAGTTTTAGAGATGAAACCGGACGGAGTGGTTATAACTGATGGTGCGTCAAATCCTTGCGATTTGGCATGTGCAGTTGGCAAAGCTGTAGAGTTCATCAAAAGTGGCACACCAATTCTTGCGATAGGTCTTTCTCACCAGACATTTGCCTTGGCGGCAGGTGGAACAATCCAAAAAACTAAATATGGTCACAACGGTGGTCAAGCTGTTCGTGATACCTCCACCGGACGAACATACATAACTCGTCAATCCCATCAATATATCGTGGATAACTGGGACGACATGGACGCAGATGTATCATTTATGAACATTAACGACGGCACTTGCGAAGGGTTTAGATACCGCAATGCCCCGGTTCTTACAACCCAGTTTACTCCGGACATTGTGTCCGGGGAGCATGGAACAGGCTTTGTGTTTGATAGATTTATCCAGCTGATTGAGAAAAGTAAAACAGGAAAAGGAGAGTAGAACGATGCCCTTAGACAAAAGTATAAAAAAAGTGCTGGTCATTGGGTCAGGACCGATTGTAATCGGACAAGCCGCCGAATTTGACTATGCAGGTACGCAAGCGTGCAAAATGCTGCGTGAGGACGGAATCGAAATTGTGTTGGTGAACAGCAACCCTGCCACCATTATGACAGACAACGGCACAGCGGACAAAATTTATATCGAGCCGCTGAACCTTGCCACCATTAAGCGTATTATCAAAAAAGAACGCCCTGACAGTATTCTTTCCGGGCTGGGCGGGCAAACAGGCTTGACTTTGTGTATGCAGCTTGCCAAAGATGGATTTCTTGACAAATACGGAGTGCAACTCCTTGGCTCTTCCCCTGAAACCATTGACAAAGCGGAGGACAGACTGCTTTTCAAAGAAACAATGGAAAAAATGGGACAGCCGTGTATCCCCTCCGCAGTTGCAAACGACGTTGAAACTGCCCTTGCCGCCGCAGATAAAATCGGCTATCCCGTCATCGTTCGTCCTGCCTTTACCCTTGGCGGGTCAGGCGGCGGAGCGGCGAAAGATGCGGCACAACTTCGTGAAATTGCGGGCAACGGCATCGCCCTTTCTCCCATTAGCCAAGTGCTGATTGAAAAATCAATCGCAGGCTGGAAAGAGATTGAGTTTGAGGTTATCCGTGACCGTGCCGGCAACGCAATTATCGTTTGCTCTATGGAAAATGTTGACCCTGTTGGGGTACATACCGGGGACAGTATTGTTGTTGCCCCTGCACTCACCCTTGCGGACAAAGAGTATCAAATGCTGCGTACCGCCAGCCTTGACATTGTAAGCGAGCTTGGAGTTGAGGGAGGCTGTAATGTTCAGCTTGCTATTGACCCACACTCCTTCCAGTATGGGGTTATCGAGGTAAACCCTCGTGTATCTCGCTCTTCTGCCCTGGCCTCAAAGGCGACAGGCTACCCCATTGCCAAAGTGTCAACTAAAATCGCACTGGGCTACAACCTTGACGAGATTTTGAACACAGTAACAGGCACAACCTACGCCGCAATGGAGCCAACCATTGACTATGTTGCCCTAAAACTGCCTAAGTGGCCATTTGATAAGTTTGTGTACGCCAAGAAAGACCTTGGCACGCAAATGAAAGCCACCGGTGAAGTGATGAGCATGGGCGACACCTTCGAGCTTGCTCTGCTAAAAGCCGTGGTAGGGGCGGAGCTTGGTCTGGATAGCATGGACTTGCCACGACTACGGTCACTAACTGACGACGAAATTCGTGCAGAGCTGAACACTGTCACCGACGAGCGTATCTTTATTGTCTATGCCGCCCTAAAGCGTGGTTTTTCTGTGGAGGAGGTTCATGCTGTAACCACCATTGACCCATTCTTCTTGCACAAAATCGCCAAAATGTCCACCGAATCTGCTATGCCGAAAGACAAAGCTCCGGTATACAAAATGGTGGACACCTGCGCAGGGGAATACGCCGCAGGCACGCCATATTTCTACTCTATCTACAACGGTGAAGAAAACGAAGCCGCACCCCTTGTGGAGGCAAGCACCAAGGAGCGGATTATCGTTCTTGGTAGTGGTCCTATCCGCATTGGGCAAGGGATTGAGTTTGACTATGCAGGAGTGCATTGCGTTGGTACGCTACGCAGTATGGGCTATGAAGTTATTGTTATTAACAATAACCCTGAAACTGTGTCAACCGATTTTGATACAGCGGACAGACTGTATTTCGAGCCGCTGACAATTGACAGTGTGATGAATGTGGTGGCTCTTGAAAAGCCAATTGGCGTTATCGTTGCTTTTGGTGGCGGAACGGCAATTAAGCTGACCCAAAAGCTGGCTGACTGCGGGGTGACTATCCTTGGCACTTCTGCGGATGCAATTGATATTTGCGAAGACCGTGACCGCTTTGACGCACTTCTCGAATCGCTGAACATCAAACGCCCTGCAGGTACTGGGGTTATGACCAAAGATGAGGCACTAAAAGCCGCAGAAAAGCTGGGCTATCCTGTAGTTGTCCGCCCCTCTTACGTTCTTGGCGGGCAGAACATGATTATCGCCCACTCTGCTGAAGATGTGAGCGAATACATGGACGTTATTCTTCGCCAAAAGCAGGATAATCCTGTGCTGGTGGACAAATATATGCAAGGGCGCGAGATTGAAGTTGACGCTATTTGCGATGGGGAAAACGTATTTATCCCAGGGATTATGGAGCATATCGAGCGCGCGGGAGTGCACTCGGGTGACAGTATTTCCGTTTACCCTGCCCCCAATGTGGACGACGACCTTGCCGAAAAGCTGTATGACCTTACCGCGAAGATTTGCCGTGCTCTTGAGGTGCGTGGGCTTGTGAACCTGCAATATGTTCATGCTGACGGGGAGATTTATGTTATCGAAGTCAATCCGCGTGCCAGCCGTACTGTGCCATATATCAGCAAGATTACAGGAATTCATATGTGTGACCTTGCCACCCGCACAAGCATGGGTGCAAAGCTGACCGACCTTGGCTATGGCAACGGAATCGGCAAAGTGCCGCCGTATATCTCGGTGAAAGTTCCTGTATTCTCCTTTGAAAAGCTGACAGATGTGGACACTCAGCTTGGACCGGAAATGAAGTCTACCGGGGAAGTTTTGGGCATTGGCAAAAGCCTTGAGGAGGCGTTGTACAAAGGAATGCTTGCCGCCGGGCATAAGATGAAGCGTAGCGGAAGTGTGTTTATCACTGTTCGCGGTAGCGACAAACAAGAGGCGGTTGACCTTGCGAAGAAATTCGCCGAACTTGGGTACACAATCTGTGCCACCGAAGGCACAGCCAAAACCCTTGCCGCCGCAGGGCTTGATGTTACCATAGTGAACAAAATTCACGAAAATCCGACGGACAACATTATGACCCGCATCGAGGCGGGCGAGGTGGCGTATATCATCTCCACTTCTGTCAAGGGGCGCAACCCTGCCCGTGACAGCGTGAAAATTCGTCGCCGTGCGTGCCTGCTTGGTGTGCCATGCTTCACAAGCCTTGACACCGCAAATGCCCTTGCGGACAGCCTGCTTTCTCGCTACACAGCCGAGAATACCGAGCTTGTGGACATTAACCAACTACGCACAAAGCACGAAGAGGTGAAAATCATCAAAATGCACGTGTGCGGCAACGATTTTATCTACATCGACTGCATGAAAGGGGAGCTGAACTCTCCCGAGTCCCTCTCCGTCTTCCTTGCTGACCGCCATTATGGGGTTGGTGGAGATGGCGTGGTGCTGATTCAGCCGTCAAAAGTGGCAGACGCTGCCATGCGCCTGTTCAACTATGACGGACGGGAAACCACCATGGGGGGTAACACCACCGCTTGCGTGGGTAAATACCTGTACGACAGCGGATTGGTGAACAAAAAAGCCATCACCATCGAAACTGCCGAGGGTGTGAAACAGCTTTCTGTGAAAACCACCAACGGCAAGGCGAGCAGCGTGACTGTGAATATGGGCAAACCCTGCCTTTCGCCTGAGGGCGTGGCAAAGGACAGCAAGCTGACCTATGTGGGTATGGGTGACGTGTACGCAGTTGACTTCACCGACAATGTGGACAGCCTGTGTATTGACACTAATGTTGTGCCGGAGGGTGCGAACGGCTTGTTCGTCAAAGTGGTGAACGACACCACCCTGCGCCTGCGCATTTGGGAGCAGGGGCAAGGTGAAACTCTTGCTTGCGGCTTGGCGGCTTGTGCCGCTGTTGTCGCCGCTGTAGAGGCGGGCAAATGCCAAAAGGGCGCGGACATTCGTGTGTGCCTGCCTGGGGGCGAAGTGTCTGTGACCTACGGCGACGAGGGCGTGTTCCTGACTGCTGGGTGCAAGAAAGTATTTGAGGGAATAGTGTTGATATAGTGCTGTGCTGAATAGAAACTCCCCCGACAATTGTCGGGGGAGTTCAACTTGAATAAAAAGGTCAAGGTCGCGGGCTATGCGCCCACACCGCACAAGTTTTTTTGTAAAAAACTTGACTAAAAACTTCTTGATACAAAAGCATGAAATGCTTTTGTACCAAAGTTTTTGAGGTTCTTAGGAACTTTTTTCAAAAAGTTCCTAAGTGGGGTTTGGGGCA
>WQSD01000064.1 GCA_009788105.1 Oscillospiraceae bacterium
AAGTTGAACACGCAAAAGACGCGAAACATACGAGCCTTGTACTGTGTTTTGCAGACTTCGCATGGAAATGCGGTAAAATCCGCTTCCACCAGCTGGTACATCAATGGCATAGCGAACCCATTGTCCGACGTGTGTCCAACGGGGGTCGCCGCCGCCACCGCCGCCCATAGTATTCAAATACACTCGAGATGGGTGCTGTGGGTATGTAAGAGGAGATGAACCATCGTTTGATGGATGAAGAACCGTGTCAGAAACAGCATCCGGGAACTGGGCATCGATAATGTCCCAACGTTCACGGCGGTCAACTTGACGCCAGTAAACTTTGTTGACTGTTCCCATGCCATATCCACGACTTTTGAAATAGGCTAAATATTCTTCGTAGGACATTGTTCCTTCATACGGGAAAAGAACCATGTCAGAAATAACCATCGGTTCGCGCTGTGCAAGAAGGGAGATGGTGTTGTACCCTTGGTCAAAGAAAAACATAAACGGGTCAATATACAGTCCACTTGAATCTCTAACTATGTATTCTCTCCACTCGGGTTCAAGCACAAGGGGGGGGCGCATATGGTTAGCCCCAATGTCAGTGCCAAAGATCGGGCGGCCATAGCTGTCTAATTCATATTCAAGGCGGAAAACTTTGCTTAATGCAAGAAAGTTCGCCTCATAAAAAGGAAGTAAACCATTTATATATAGTGCGCGCTCAATTCCTGTGCGACGAGTATTATCGGTAATGTTTGCAAAGTAGTCAAATGCAATAGAAAACATCCCTGCTTGCTCAACATAAAATGTCCATGACACAACGCCGTTATCCGGCAATAGCAGGACATTTTGGCGACCTGCGTACTCGTCGTGCACTTCGACACCTTCGGCGGTAGTGCGAGTCGGGTCGTAATCGGTAACATCTATTTCGATTCTTCGTGTACCAAGTGGCACACCTGCGTGTATTGCTCTGTGTTCAGAATATGAAATAGCGGTAATAACATCAAGTATACTTCCGCCCGGAGTAATAAATCCTTCCGCGCCGCCGTTTTCGGCAGCCATAATAGCAGGAGCCGCTCCGACACCAAACAAAGTAAGCACCGCAAGCAACAAGGCTATGGATTTAACAAGTCCACGCTTTTTCATAAAAAACCTCCGAGATAAATTGAAAAATAAAAACAGCTTAATTTATGCTGAATGTAGTGTTGTATATTATGTAAAAACAATCACCTTTACAGGCAACCATAGCCGACACAATATCACTGGGTCGGGTACTGAGTAAAATAATATCACATTTCAATGCAGTTGTCAATAGTATTTGCAAAGATTTTTTCGATGATTTTTTTCGTTTTTTGATTTTCGCCTCATTTTCTTTGTGTTTTTGGGTTTTTTGATGCCCTGCTCCCCCTTCCCCGTCGGCGCATTTGTTTTTTCACCATTGTGTGTTTCGCTTAACATCAACATCTTTCTTGTTGTTGGTTGCCCATCTCGTCAAGGAGAGTTGTTTGCGTGTAGAAGTTTGTGAACTTCTGTTTGTGAATTTTGCACATATAATGCAACATATTTATTTGCAGGGTGCAGGTTGCACAAAAATTTAGTTTTTACGGGTTGCGCGGTCTTTGATATTCTTTTAGTACCAATAGATTTTCATTGTTTTTATTAAAGGGTTGCATTTTGTCATAATTTGCAAAAAAGGGGTTGATTTATCTTTTTTTGTATGGTATAATAAGGCACAACCGAACATATTGTCGCAACAACATACCGTTGTTGTTTGTTAATGTGAACACTGGTTCGCCTTCGGGCTACCCACAAATCAATTAGGAGAAAAACACCATGAACAAAAAACAACCAATCAACTACTATCAAGAGTACAAAGTCTTGAAAAAGCGCAGCGAACTGAAAAAACTGGAGCTTAAACTTCTTGACAGCGACTCTCCGCGAAGCATAAAGGTTCAAAGTGATATTGACCTATGCTACTCAAAAATGGACGAAATCGAAAACGCCATCGAAACTTATGTGCCGGACGGCGTTGACACCCGCACCTTTAACCGCCTGTCTGACGAGCGAATGTTTCTTGAGTGCCGTTACCTTATGGGCATGACAATGGAGCAAACTGCAGAGGCTATGTATATCAGCCGCGACACCGCATATCGCATACGGCGACGAATCGTAAACGAAAATCCGCAGGGCGCGACTGCGTAGTTTGAAGATGCCTTGGGGAGCTTTCGCTCCTCTCAGACTGAAGAGAATGGTCAAAGTCATGGGGTTTCACCCCACACCCGACCACCTTTTTGTAAAAAGGTGGAACAAAAACTTTTTCTCAAAAGCATGAAATGCTTTTGTACAAAGGTTTTTGAAAGTCCAGAAAACTTTTTGCAAAAAGTTTTTTGGTGGGGTTTGGGGCAACGCCCCAAGGTGTTTAAGAGTTTATCGACAGTCCACGGGGAGCTTTCGCTCCCCTTTTTCTTTTTGCATCTTTCCACTTGCAATTCCTTCAAAACTGTGGTATACTACATACAATCATATAACAAGGAGAACCGCCCATGAAAAAAATCAACAAACTGCTGGTCGCCAATCGTGGCGAGATAGCTATTCGTATTTACCGTGCGTGTAACGAGCTTGGCATTCGTACCGTTGGTATTTACTCAGAGGAAGATAAGTATAATCTCTTCCGTACCAAGGCAGACGAAGCATACTGCCTTGGAGAAGGGAAGACACCGTTGGGCGCATACCTTGACATAGAGAACATTATCCGCATTGCAAAGGCAAAGGGAGTGGATGCAATCCACCCGGGGTATGGCTTTTTGTCCGAGAACGCAAACTTTGCCGAGGCGTGCGAAGCGGCAGAGATAATTTTCGTCGGCCCTCCTGCTTCGGTACTGCGTAAAATGGGGGACAAGCTGGCGGCGAAAGAAATTGCCAAAGCCTGCAACGTTCCCACTATTCCCGGTTCAGACGTTCCCCTGCTGTCCACAGAAGATGCACAACAGCGTGCCGCCGAGTATGGCTATCCTGTTATCCTAAAGGCGGCGGCAGGTGGCGGCGGACGGGGAATGCGCCGTGCCGACACCCCCGAGGAGCTTGCTTCTGCCTTTCAGTTAGTGCAAAACGAAGCCCTAAAGTCCTTTGGCAACGGAGATATTTTCATGGAAAAATATCTTGTCCGTCCAAAGCATATCGAAATTCAAATTATGGCAGACACCCACGGAAACGTTGTTCATCTTTTCGAGCGGGACTGCTCACTTCAGCGTCGCTATCAAAAAGTCATCGAAATTGCCCCCGCCCTCTCCCTGACAGATGCCACCAAACAGGCATTATATGCTGATGCGGTGAAAATCGCAAAGCACGTGAGCTATGTAAACGCAGGCACATTCGAGTTTCTTGTGGACGCAAGCGGCAACCACTACTTCATCGAAGTCAACCCCCGTGTTCAGGTGGAGCATACTATCACCGAAGTTGTTACCGGCATTGACATTGTGCAGACACAAATTCAAGTGGCGCGGGGTGCCATGCTGTCCGACGAGGTCATCGGCATACCAAGCCAAGAAAGTGTGGCAGTAAACGGAGTTGCTATCCAGTGCCGTGTGACCACCGAGGACCCCCAAAACAGCTTTTCCCCTGACGTGGGCAAGATTACTACATATCGCTCCAGCGGAGGTTTTGGAGTGCGTCTTGACGCAGGAAATGCGTATACCGGGGCTGAGATTTCCCCTTTCTATGACAGCCTGCTTGTGAAAGTGACCGCCTTTGACCGCACTTTTGAGGGAGCAAGACGAAAGTCTATTCGTGCTATCAACGAAATGCGGGTGCGCGGGGTTAAGACTAACATTCAGTTCCTGTCTAACATTTTGATTCACCAGCAGTTTAAGTCAATGGATTTGCACACTACATTTATTGACGACACCCGTGAGCTGTACAATTTCAGCGACTCCCGTGACCGCGCAAGCAAACTTCTTTCATATATCGGAGATGTTGTCGTCAACGGCAAGCTGACCGCTCCTGCTAACATTGAACGCCCGGTTGTCCCCTCTTTCAGCGGGGAAAAAGCAAACGGACTAAAGCAAATTCTTGACACCGGTGGAGCAGAGGCGGTGAAGCGGTATGTGTTAGACAGCAAAGCCCTTTTGCTGTCTGACACCACCATGCGGGACGCACACCAGTCCCTGCTTGCCACCCGTGTCCGCACCCGTGACCTTACGGCAATTGCAGACTATACCAGCTTTGCCGCACCAAATCTTTTCGCCCACGAAATGTGGGGGGGAGCTACTTTTGACGTGACATACCGCTTTTTGCGGGAATGTCCATGGGAGCGAGTTGCACAGCTACGGAAGCGGATTCCTAACGTGCCATTTATGATGCTACTTCGTGGGGCGAACGCAGTTGGATACACAAACTACCCTGACAATCTTGTACAGCAGTTTATCCGCGAGGCGGCGACAGCAGGCATTGATGTGTTCCGTATTTTCGACTCCCTGAACTGGCTACCGAACATGGAACTGTCCATTGAATCTGCCCTTGAAACAGGGAAGTTGGTGGAGGGTTATATTTGCTATACCGGAGATATTGACGACCCTGCCCGTGACAAGTACACTCTTGGTTACTATGTGAACATGGCGAAAGAGCTTGAGAAGCGTGGAGTGCATATCCTTGGTATTAAAGACATGGCAGGACTGCTAAAGCCTTATGCGGCAGAGCGGCTTGTGCGTGCTTTGAAAAACGAAGTGGGCTTGCCCATTCACCTGCACACCCATGACAGTAGCGGAAACGGGGTTGCCGCCATTCTTAAAGCGGCGGAAGCGGGGCTTGACATTGCAGATGTTGCTATCTCGTCCATGGCGGCGCTGACCAGCCAGCCAAGTATGAACGCTGTTGTCACCGCCCTTGCAGGAAGCCAGCGGGACACAGGCATTTGTGACCGCACTCTACAGCCAATTGCAAGCTATTGGGCGGCGTTGCGTACAGCTTACGCCCCATTCGAGTCCGACCTAAAGTACCCCTCAACCGAGGTGTATCAGCACGAAATACCAGGGGGGCAGTACACCAACCTGTTGGCACAAGTGAAATCCCTTGGCATGGGCGAGCGATTCACCCAAGTGAAAGAAATGTACGCAGATGTGAACGCTATGCTTGGCGATATTGTAAAGGTGACACCCTCCAGCAAAATGGTAGGCGATTTTGCCATATTCATGGTGCAAAACGGCTTGACACCGCAAAATATTAAAACTGCAGGGGCGGGGCTTGCCTTCCCTGACTCGGTTATCAGCTATATGCAGGGAATGATGGGGCAACCTGAGGGGGGCTTTGACCCGGAGTTGCGTGCCATGATTCTTGGCGGGAGGGAAAGCATTGACTGCCGTCCGGGGCAGCTCTTACCACCTGTTGACTGGGAGGCTGTGAAAGGGGAGGTGTCCGCGTTCTGCCGCAACCCGGAGATGAAAGAGCTGGTGTCATATGTGCTTTATCCAAAGGTGTTCCGTGACTTCTGCGAGACCACCCAAAATGACCACTCTCTAACTACCCTGGAAAGCCCTGTCTTTTTCTATGGACTGCAAACTGACCAAACCACCGAAGTGGAAATTGAAGAGGGCAAGACGCTGATTATTAAGTTAGTGGGGGTTCATGACCCTGACAAAGACGGCAAGCGTCGTGTGTCATTCGAGTTTAACGGCCACCGCCGCGAGGTTATGATAGCCGACAGCTCTGCCACCGCCGCGATTGTAGAGGTAACAAAAGCCGACCCGAACAATCCCTGTGAAATTGGGGCGGGCATCCCTGGTATGGTAAGCAAAATCGCCGTGCAGGTGGGCGAAACTGTGAAAGCAGGGCAAACCCTTGCCATTATCGAAGCCATGAAAATGGAAACCGCCGTTGCCGCCAAATGCGACGGAGTGATTGAGCGAATTTTAGTGGCACAAAACCAATCTGTAAAAGCAGGGGAGCTTGTGATGGTGGTGAAGGGCGAGTAACTCAATATGAAACGCAAACAACTTCACAAAATGCTACGCTCTATCATCTTCAAACAGTTTTTTTGGAACAGTCCGTGGTTTTTCGGTTTGTTTGTTGTATCTGTTCAGAAAAAATATCCCTTTGTTGATGATGGACATCTTACAGTCAGTCGGGCGATATTGTGGGTGTGCGAAGCAATTTTTGCTATGCCATTTATTATAATTGTCTTTACGGGGTCAATTGAAGCAATTAGCATGACACTTCTGCTGATTTTATTGCTCGCGTCACCCTTTTCTGCTCTGCTCTTGTCTGCTCCCTCGTATATTTATTTGTACAACAAATACAAAGATGTAGACATGGGAACGCCTGAGCCGAGAAAGAAAACACTAAAAGAAAATCGATTTAACCCATTCGATAACCATTTTTAGTTGCGAAGGGAACGGACTAATCCTGTAGGGGCGACCGTCCTCGGTCGCCCGCCCGAAGCGATACAGGCAAAACACCCGTCCCCAACACATGGCAAAAACCGCCTTGTGTTGGGTCCACCCTCTTCCCAAAAGAGGGCAAAGGTCAAGGGCGCACTGCACCCTGTAGGGGCGGCAACCTGCCGTCCGAAATGTTAGATTTGCACCCAGCCACCCCGTCTTGCGGAAAACCGCCGCAATCCACCCCTCCACAGAGGGGAAGAGGGTCAAGGGCGTTTAACCACGAAGGTTCACGAAAACCCACGAACAAATTCGCACTGCACGTTTCTGTAAATCCCCTTCCGCCTGCGGAAGGGGTGGATTGCGACTGTCCTTGTCGCAAGACGGGGTAGGTGTGGTGCGAACGAAACGTACCGCACCCGTAGGGGCGGGGTTCGCCCGCCCGGCAACATACCGCTGAACCACCCCCGCCTACGGCGACCCCTCCACGGGAGGGGAATAAGGGCAAATACAATGAAGAATTAAAAATGAAAAATGAAGAATTGCGGAAAATTTGCTTACGCAAATTATTTTATT
>WQSD01000065.1 GCA_009788105.1 Oscillospiraceae bacterium
GAACGGACACGAAAAGGCACGAAAAACAGACCGCACGATTCTGTAAATCCCCTTCCGCAGGCGGAAGGGGTGGATTGCGACTGCCCTTGTCGCAAGACGGGGTAGGTGTGGTGCGAACGATACAACCAAAACATTGTAGGGGAGGGGGTCCACCCCCGCCCGCGAGCAACGTTCGGCAAACGGACGACCGCAAGGGTCGCCCCTACAGACAACAAAAACCGCACTGCATCTGTAGGGGAGGGGTTCACTCGCCCGCAATATACCGCTGAACCACCCCGCCTACGGCACCCCTCCACGGGAGGGGAATAAGGTCAAGGGCTTAACCACCCCGTAGGGACGAACTGTGTTCGCCCGCCGAACAGAACAGCCGAAACATTGCGTAGGGGCGGGNTTCCATGCCCGCCCGATACGAAGATATGCACCCAACAAACGGACGAACGAGGACTGTCGCCCCTACACCCCTGACCGCCTTAACTCCACCACACACACCAAACTCAACACAAAAAAGAGGTACACATGACTACACAAAACATTATCAAAAAAACATTTCTTGACATTGCCACCGGGCTTGAAAGCGGCTCATTCGGCGGCCGTCCGAAGATTGCTGTGACAGGTATCGGCAGCGAACATGGAGAACAAAACATCCTTGACGGGGCAATTTCTGCCGCCGCCCGTGGGGTGGACGTGACCTATATCGGCACGCTTTCCCACCCATCCCTCACTTGCGTTCACGCCGATAGCGAGGAAACTGTTCATGCACAAATGGAAACCCTGCTTTCCTCCGGCGAGGTGCAGGGTGCTGTCACTATGCACTATCCATTCCCAGTCGGAGTGTCCACTGTTGGGCGTGTTGCCACTCCTGCTACAGGGCGGGAAATGTTCATTGCCTGCACCACAGGAATGGCGTCTACCAACCGTGCCGAGTGTATGGTGAAAAACGCCCTTTACGGCATCATCGCCGCAAAATCTTGCGGTATCGCCAACCCAACCGTGGGCATTTTGAACATTGACGGCGCGCGCACCGCCGAGGGACTGCTCCGCCAGCTTGCCCAGGGTGGATATGACATTACTTTCGCCAGCTCCGGGCGGAGCGACGGCGGCTGTGTTATGCGTGGGAACGATGCTCTTACCGGGGCGTGTGACGTTCTTGTCACTGACTCGCTGACCGGGAACATTCTGATGAAAATGCTGTCCGCGTTCACCACTGGAGGTGGCTATGAGTCCACCGGGTACGGCTATGGACCAGGGATTGGCGGGGAGCGATTGGTGAACATTATCTCTCGCGCCAGCGGTTCGCCTGTGGTGGCGAGAGCAATTGTGTACGCCGCCGACCTTGCCCGTGGAGATTGGAACGCCATCACCAAAGCCGAGCTTGCCACAGCGAACAAAGCAGGACTGGCGAAAATCCTTGAATCCACGAAAAAATCCGATACACCCCAAAGCGCTGCCCCCGCCGCCGCCCCGCCCAAAGAGGTGGTGACAAAAGAGATTAACGGCATCGAAGTCACCGAGCTTGACGACGCAGTTGCCGCCCTGTGGGCTGTTGGCATCTACGCTGAGTCGGGCATGGGCTGTACCGGTCCAATTGTGCTGGTAAGCGAAGCCAACCTTGAAAAGGCAAGGGAAGTAATGGTGGCGGGGAAATACGCTGGGAATTAAGAACGTGGAGTTAAGGGCATACGAGATTGACGCACTTGACACACCGCAAAAAATGCTGTATAATAAAAGTTACGAGGTCACACATGAAAGTTGAACTGCTCTCCCACACCCCTAACCCGGACAAGCTGGTTGCCGCCGCGGCAAAGCTGTGCTACTCTGCCGCCGAAATTGACAACATTCTTGAGGGGCTAACCCCGGACAAAACCGAAAGTTTTCTCACACGCCTGGTGGACTTGGGTCACGAAAGCCCAATGGAACACGCCAGTTTTACCTTTGGTATCGAGGGGGTGTCCCGTGCGTTGCTGGCACAGTTCACCCGCCACCGCATCGCCTCTTTTTCGGTGCAAAGCCAGCGATATGTGGGCATGGAGGGTTTCGAGTTCGTCACCCCACCCGAAATCGCCGCCGACCCGACTGCACACAAAACTTTTCTTGACGCCATGGCATCTGCACAAACCGCATACGACACCCTACGGGACAGCCTAACTGCCCGCTATGTTGCAGAAATGGTAACAGACGGCACGGAGGAAGCCGCCGCAAAGCGAACCGCGGTGAAAAAAGCCAACGAGGACGCACGTTTCGTTCTGCCGAATGCGGCTACTACAAAGATTGTCGCCACCATGAACACCCGCTCTCTGCTGAATTTTTTCCATCTTCGCTGTTGCCGTCGTGCCCAATGGGAAATTAACGCCCTTGCCTGGGAAATGCTTGACTCTTTGCGAGAGGTAGCTCCTCTGTTGTTTAAGTTGGCAGGCCCGGGCTGCATAAAAGGTCGCTGCCCCGAGGGAGAAATGAGCTGTAGACAGCCGTATAAGAGATAAGGAACTCCCCCATGCCAAACATACGCCGGGCAACAATTGCCGACATTCCTGCAATAGCCCCCATATTTGCGGACTTTCAGCGAACACAAAGCTCCCGCCCTGATGTTTTCGACACCACCCCTCTTACCACGGCGAAAATCGCCGAAATCATAGGTTCGGAGGACGAGGAGTTTTATGTGCTAACCTCCGAAAGCGGCGAAGCCATCGGACTGATTGTGTTTAGTTTAATGCCTTATCGCAGTCACTCTGCCCTGTTTCTTTCCCACATATGCGTGCTGTCCGCCCACAGAGGGCAGGGACATGGCAAAGCGTTGATTGAATTTCTAAGCTCATACGCACGGGAAAAGAACTGCACTCATGTAGAGCTATGTGTCGGGCATTTTAACCCGACGGCACGAAAGTTTTACGCACATTTGGGCTTTGCGGAAATATCCTGTGTCATGGAGTACATTCTGCTGGAGGAACAGCTCGCAAAACCAAACAATGTTCGCCTGGCAACGCCCTCTGATTTGGCGGGCATATTGGCAGTCGCGACAAGTTTGGATGCCCCAGAGGGAGAGTACCCCAATGCACTAAATCGCCCGTATTTCAGAAAAGAAGACGTGCTGAAAAGCATTATCGAAAATCAAAAGCAACAAAATGCCGTGGTTGCGACAAATCAGTCCGGCGAAATAGTTGCATATATGGTAATTCAGGTGGAAGAAACAACAAATGTGCGATTCCGAGTGGACGCAAAATATGCCGCTGTCTGCTTTGCCTGCCTTTTGCCAACGGCAGACATAGGCAAAGTTGCCGACGCTCTTTTTGACTACGCACGGCACTACGCGGCAACGGGGGGTTGCCCTCGCATGGAAATTGACCTTTTATCGTCCAACACGATGGCACGGGAATTTCTGCGGAATCGTGGCATGACCGAGTGCTATTATTTAATGAGATTAAAATAAAATCTCGAATAAAATCGTGACGACTTTGCATTTGACTTTTCGCCGGAAGTGTGTTATACTATTGCTCCGCCGAATAAAAAATCACACCTGTCGCACTTGGGTAAGTTTGAAAATACCAAAGGAAAGGGAGCGTGGCGCAAACCATGAAAATTGCTGTAATCACAAACGAAAAGCGTGACCCCACCCTTGCCTACACCGCGGAAGTGGCGAAAAATCTTCACTCCACAGGGGCGAAAATCTTTATTGTGGGCGGCAGTACGCCCATTCCACACACCGTTTCGTGTGCCGATATACCAGAGGACGCAGACTGCGTTCTTATTCTTGGTGGTGACGGGTCGATTATGCGGGGTGCGCTTGCGGCGGCAAAGCTGAATATTCCTGTGCTGGGAGTGAACCTTGGGCGGGTGGGTTATCTTGCAGAAGTGGACGCCCACGACCTTGGTCGCCTTGCCGTCCTAACCGCTGGCGAATATATTACTGAGGAGCGAATGCTTCTTGAAATAACTTGCGGTGGGCAGACTTTTACCGCACTAAATGATGCGGTTATCTCTCGTCGCGGAGCGGTGCAAATCGCCCAGTTAGAGCTGTCATGCTCAAGCGGCGGCACGGGAATGTACCGCTGTGACGGCATAATCGTCGCCACACCCACAGGCTCGACTGCTTATTCCATGTCCGCAGGCGGTCCGATTATTGACCCTGCCATGTCCGCTATATGCGTTACTCCGGTATGCGCACATTCGCTTTTCGCCCGCCCAATGGTGCTTTCTGCCGACGAAATTGTTACGATAAAAGGGCAATCGACAAAACAGGGCAAACAAGGCAGCATTTCCCTCACAGTGGACGGCGTGGAGGTAATGACCCCGGAAGCGGGAATGGAAATCACAGTGCGTCGCTCGGCAGAAGTTGTGAAGTTTCTGCGACTTGGGAACACAGGATTTTTTGATAGATTAAAGACGAAACTGTAAAGCATGAGCGATACTGTAGCTATAGAGGAAAACCATGAAATCAGCAAGACAAAAACAAATCACTACACTAATATCCGAAAGGGATATTGACACTCAAGAGGAGCTGATGCAGCTTCTTGCTGTCGCCGGGTTCAAGGCAACCCAGGCGACTATTTCTCGCGATATAAAAGAGTTGCGACTTGTTAAAATCGCAACTCCTGATGGATTGTATAAATATGCCCCGCCTGGGTCAACCGATGTTCGCCCTAATGCGAAATACGAAAACATTTTGCGTGAAACTGTGACAGGGGCGAAATGCTCGGGAAATATTGTTGTTGTCCGCACCTATTCCGGTATGGCTATGGCGGCGTGTGCGGCAATTGACGCCATGGAATGGAACGAAGTGGTGGGCAGTCTTGCAGGGGACGACACCATATTTATTGTGGCAAGTTCACCTGAGGGAGCGAGAGTTGTGGCTGGGTTGTTTGGTGAGTGAGGTGGCACTATACTCGAACTCCAAGTGCCATACCCCCCATTTCGCACTGCATCACTGTTAATCCGTCTTTGGGAAGTGAGTGAAGATGGATAATGGGTGTGGGAGGGAATTTCCCGTCCTTATCCCAAACAAACAACATCGTCATTGCAAAGCGGTGATTTTCCGCGTGCAATCCAGTGAAGCGATTTTTATTCTAAAATTGATGAAATTTTAACGAATGTTTCGCAACTCACCGCTGTTGTTCCGTCTTTGAAGGGCGAGTAAAGATGGGACGAAAGTGCGAACACAGCAACCGCCCAAACACCACCTGTAGGGGCGGGTTTCCATGCCCGCCCTCCAAACGGCACAAGTAAACCACATAGGGGCGACCCTTGCGGTCGCCCGCCGAACGGAACAGCCAAACCTCATGTAGGAACGTCGCCCCCGACGTCCTGGCTTTTGGTAAGCAGTAACATTTTTGTTTCTTAGCTGTTTCACGAGCTAACTGGGTAGTCGCATAATTTTAATACCTCATCAAATACCTTATCAAGGGAACGCAGTCCGCCGTTCTCGTGGCTGTCAACCAAGAACCAGCCAAGGCGTGCCGCCGCATACAACCCTGCCTCGCGACTTTTCGCAAGGTGATGGGTGTCTTTCTCGTGAATGTCAATGTTTCGCCCTGTGTCAGCACTTCGCTTGGCGATATTACGCCCTGAAAGCTGTGGGAGCATATCGAGATATATCACCTTGTCAGGGGCGGGAAGCCCCAGTTTTGTATGCTCAAAGTCAAGCATCCAATCAATAAATTCGTCCCACTTTTCCCGTGGGATTTTTGTCATTTGGTGAACTATGTTCGCCGATGTGTACCTGTCGGCGATAATAATACCATCACCATGGTAAGCCTCACTCCAATCGGTGCGAAAAGATATGTATCTGTCAAGTGCGAACATAGCCGAGGCGGCATATGGACCTGTGTCCTCCGGCGAGCCGCCAAGACGACCCTCAAGGTACATACGCACAAGGGTGCTTGACTCTCTATCATACATAGGAAACGAAATCCGACGCACAGGAACAGAGGAGGCACAAAAATGCGC
The DNA here is from genome assembly GCA_009788105.1 of Oscillospiraceae bacterium. GTDB lineage: Bacteria > Bacillota > Clostridia > Oscillospirales > CAG-272 > WQSD01. The sequence goes on from WQSD01000065.1 coordinate 5,938, forward strand.
CTCCAGTCGTGATGTAATTGTTCCTTTGCCCGAGCCGTCAAGCCCGTCTATAACAAAAAGTTTTGACATTTTATCACATCCTGGGAGTGTTGAATGACCTCAAAGCCTGTTTTTCAACAGATCCGTCCTACGTTTTTACTTCCTGCTTTTTGTCAAAATTCCAACAGCGAAAATAACAAGGCAAGCTCCGCCAAGGGAAATGAGAATATCAACCCACCATGTACCACCAATACCTATTATACCAGCAAGAAATCCTCCAACCAATCCACCTACAATACCATAAATGATATTCCAAATTAGCGAGGCAGAGCTATTCATGATAATTCCGGCGAGCCAGCCGATAACGGCTCCAACAGCCAACGAAATTAATATTGAAATTAGCCAATCCATAGTGATAACCCTCCTTTCGATGAATTGCAAAACAGTGCGTCGCACTTGTAATATTATACACTAATGACAATAAATATGCAAGTAAAGTTTAAGTTAATTTTAAAACAGGTGTTTGTTGCAAATTTCTTCTTTCATATGTGCCGCAAGTCGTTGACAAACCGTGGGGCGGTATGATATAATGTTCTTGTGATAGTTCTTACGCCGTCAGGGTGATTCACTCGCCCGTCAGGCGTAAGAACATGATATAATGTTCTTATAATGAAGTTATTAAATTTTAAGGAAACAAAGACAATGGAAAAAACTTATCTCTTCGCCACCCAGGGCGTGTGTGCAGGAGCAATTGAAATTAAAGTGGCAGAAGAGGTCATCACTTCCGCTCGCTTTGTGGGTGGCTGTAACGGCAACACCTCCGGTATTGGGATTTTGGTTACCGGGGAAAAGGTGGATGACATTATCGCCAAGCTGAAAGATGTCCGTTGCGGCAGGCGACCCACCTCCTGTCCT
>WQSD01000066.1 GCA_009788105.1 Oscillospiraceae bacterium
CGAAAGCCGTCAGACAACGCCCCCATAAAGTCCTTTGTTGTAGCACGATTTGCCTGTGACATATTCCGTGCTGCACCACAAAGATTGGTGTGGATAACCCTGCTATTGGTATTTTTGATATAGTAGCTGTGCCCGGGAATATTAGGCGGTGTTGGCGTATTTGTATTGTTAGTTTCGCCCGTGTTGTTTGGTGGTGGGTCGTTTTCGGGAAGCACAAAATCAGGAGGCGGTGTCGCACCCTCCATGTCACGCAGACAAGTGCGGCATGGGGTGAAACCACGAGCCAAAGCAGCGTAAAAATTATACTCCACCGCCCTGTTCGCCGAGCTAATATTCCGTGCCGCACCGCAACAGTTTGTATGAATCACTCGTGAGCGGGTGTTAAGGATATAGTACGGACGATTTGAGGGATTTCCGGGCACAAGGGGTGCATTTGGGTCAACAGACAGCATATCGTCCGGCAGGTCGCCACTTGGTGGGCGTGTAGTTGTGGGAGGTTGATTGTGTCCGCCGTCGGCCAGGGATACGCCACCACGATCGCAGGAAACAAAAGACAATGCAATCAAAACCACACATAGTATAACTGATAGCAGTCTGCAATATTGTCGCTTTTTAGTAATGCTTCGCATATTCGACACCTCTCGATACATTTCTACATAATAATGATACAATATTTTGCTCTTGTGTTTGTAAACGATTTGTAAACAATGGAGGTGTGTTGGAAAGTTTTTTGAAATTTTTAACGACAAAAAAACATCCCCCGCACGGAATGCGGGGGTGAAAGGTCAAGACCGTGGGACGCTGTCCCACACCCTGCCGCTTTTTGAAAAAAGCGGGCAAAAACTTTGGTATAAAAGTACTTTGTACTTTTGATAAAAAGTTTTTGTTCCACCTTTTTACAAAAAGGTGGTCGGGTGTGGGCGGAAGCCCACGACTTGAATACCTCACTCTTTCCGCTTGCCCACGAAAAAGTCTACTCGCGGTTCGAGGAACTTGAACTCATGTCCCTCGGAGAGTAGCTGATCAAGCGGACGGAAAATATGCTCCCAGTCCCACAGGGTCACAGGTGCGCCCAGGTGCTCGGCAATCATCTCGCACCCCTGTGGCGCAACAGGCCACAGCAGGGCGGCAGCGGTGCGAATCACATGAAATGTGTCACGGAGCAGTTGTCGAATCTCCTCCGCATCCTCCGACTTGGAGCGAACGCTCCAGTCTTTGTTAGCGTCACGCAGGTAGATGTTCAGTAAGTCGAAAATGCGGTCAAATCGCAGGTTCGCCATGTGGTTTTCGTAGGTGATGATGGTGTCGGTGGCACGGGTGACAGTGTCGGCAGACACCGCCCCATCGGGATACACGCTGTCACCCAGTTTTTGCAGGGTGTAAAACGCCGAACGGACAAGGCGATTGAACACATTGGTCAGCAAATTCCCCTCGTTCAGCACCGGGTCAAAGGCTGTGCTGTCCGGGTTCATCACAGAAAGCGGCTCGAATGACACGCTCTTATCTCCAAGACTGGCGTTGAAAAAGTGCATCCGCAACTGCTCGGGAGTGTAATGCTCCAAGAGTTCGTCAGCAGAGGGCGGCTTAATCTCCCCGCTACTGCTGGCCTTGCTTTTGCCGTACAGCAGGTGATGGTTTGGCACGACTGTGGTGGCAGGCAAGCCACCCAGCGCACTCCACAGCCCTCCCTGGGCAATGGCGTAGAAGTAGATGTTGTCCTCCCCGATGAACTGGTACACACGGGCATCCGGGGAAGCCCACCAGTCACGCCAGTCGCCGTCCTCGCCCAGCACAGTTTGGGTGAAGGATATAGGCGCCCACAACGACTCCGGCCACACCCAAAATGTGAGGTCGTCGGCTTCCTCCGTCGGCGGTACAGGCACGCCCCACTCAAGATTGCCCGAAATTCGCAGCGGCACAAGGGTTTTCCCTGTGCGGTAGCGGATAGATTTTGCGGACAATAGCTCCACCGCCACTTCGCGGGTGGCAAGGTCGGCAAAGATTAGCTCCGCCGAAACTTTGCCCTCTTCGGCGATGGTTTCGTAGGTTGGCATGGCAGGGATTGCGGCGATTTCGTCGAGTAGCTCCCGCTTCACGAAAATGGAGGGTTTTCGCATGAACTCACGCACCACACGGGTCAGCACGTCACGGGCAAGAGGGTCGCCCTCCCAGCCTGCAAGCAGAGTTCCCACGTGGTCGGTGTAAGCGGGCAGGTCGAAGTACCAGTTTTTCACCTCTCGTTGCACCGGGGCTTGTCCTGACAGCACGCTGATTGGGGCGATAAGCTGGCTTGGGTCGTACTGATGCCCCAAACTGCACTCGTCAGCGTAGGCAATGTCAGATTTGCACCCCTGAATGGGGCATCGCCCCCGCACTTGGCGTCCGTTGAGAAAGACCCCACGCTCTTCGTCGTAGAATTGCACGGCCGAGCTTAAACTCATATGTCCACTCCGCACCAATTGATTAAAGACCTCGGTAGACAGCGCGGCATGAATCTCCCCTGCGTTGTCCAACGCGCTGGCGGCGTACAGGTTTAGGGAGATGCCATAGGCGTCCATGGTGGCTTTTTGCAGGTCGTGGTTACGGCGGACGAAATCGTGGATAGTGCCGGCAAATCCGCCCTCCACCGCCTTTTCATAGCCAAGGACAACCCCGGCGCCATAGCAGTCGGTGCCGGACACGAAAATCACGTTGTCCTCCCCAAGGCGGCAACGCAAAAAGCGGGCGAAAATGTCCGCTTGCACGAAAACTCCGCCGATGTGTCCGAAGTGTAATTGTTTTTCGCCGTAAGGCATTCCGCCGGTGATAACCGCGCGTTTTGGGAATGTTGGTCTGGTCATGGTTGTTGTCCTTTGTTTTTGGTTAGTGCCGAATTCACCGACTGGGCGGTTCGTCCGTCCATCAAGGCGAAAAGGCGTGAGCGAGCTTTTTGTTGTTTTGTGGGGGGTGGGCATTGTGAGTCTGTTGTGTTGGGTGTGGTTTTGCTTTTGACCTTATTCCCCTTCCTCGGGAAGGGGTGGATTGGCGGTGACTTTCCGCCAAGACGGGGTAGGATAGAGGTAGCAGTTCGGCGGTTTCCTGTCAAGACGGAATAGGATTACTCTGCGTTCATTTTTAATTCCAATTTTTCCATTACGGCGTTTATATTTGCCTTTATGTCTAAATCGTTAATCCGTATAACTTTTAATCCTAAATTTGTCAAATATTCTTCTCTCAATTTATCGTAATTTTCTTTTCCAATATGAGATTTTCCGTCAATTTCAATTACTATCTTTTTACTTGAACAAAAAAAGTCGACTATAAAATTTCCGATAATTGTTTGCCTATCAAAATCAAGTCCAAGAAATTGTTTGTTTTTGACTTTGTTCCAAAACAGAACTTCTGATAGTGTGCTGTTCTTACGTAATTCTCTTGCTCGTTCTATAAGTTTGTAATTTTTGGGCAAGTGGTCATTGGATTTCATAAAATACCTGTGTATTGTAGCGTTCCTTTGTTTTAGTCCTACCCCGTCTTGCGACAAAGGCAGTCGCAAATCACTTCACAAGCCTACCCCGTCCCCATCTCATGGCAAAAACCGCCTTGTGATGAGTCCACCCCTTCCCGAGGAAGGGGAATAAGGTCAAGGGCTTTGGTGCTTCTCATCTATCAACAAAACACCACCTCACCTATACCGCTCCAATAACTCATCACTCCACACATGAGCCTCTACATACAACAGGTGGTCAGCGACTGGGCTGTATTTGGTGTAATTTTCGTCCTTGAAGTCGTATTCCACCTGCGGTGGGTAGCCAATGCGACCGATTAGCTCCAAAATCTCATCTCTGAAGTACACTTTGCCCCAATATTCTTCTTTGTTGAACTTGCCGTGATTGAAAACCACGAAACTGTCGCCATAAGTGAATGAAACAGTCAGTGGGTCAATCTCCGCAAGGGGGATTTTTATCAGCACGGGGTTCTCATATGCCGTCGCCCATGATTTATGTTCGCCAAGCATCATGTAGACAGGATTTTTCCGTGTGACCTTGCCGCCACGTGCGAGAAATTCCTTTCGCAAGCGGTCGTCACAATCGTATCTCATGCGCAAAAAGCCCTCTATATCCGTGTGTTTTGTGCTTTTCGCCGCCGCTTCTTTTGATACGAAGCCACGAGCTTGGTCAATCGGCAAATCGGTGAGCATTTTGAATGGACCGATGTCACGTTCATAGTAGTAATAGAGGTATAGATTGTGCATAGGGCGTTCTCCTTTGCAACGGTTTTGTTGTTTTGTGGTGGCGAGCATTGCGCGTCCGCTCAATGGATATTATTCACGGACGGCAGGTAGCCACCCCTCACTGATTTACATCTCACTCCAAATCCAACTGCTCTTTCAACCTTATGCGGTCAATTACCCCCGCAAGTAAGACGAACAGCACGGTTGAAACTGTGGAATTTAGTGCAATCCCAGGCATCATAATCCACTGGTTGACCCCAATAATAAAGTTTGCAAAAGTGTACCCTGCCACATTGATGATAAATGCCGGTACAAGCGCAGTTATGTTCCGCCCGGATAGTGCCTTGCCATGGCGGGAGAAAAGAAGAAGCATCAACGGTTTGATAATCAAAGTGAACGGGGCGTACATTGCTCCCCCTGCCCCTGCAACATTGGCAAGTGCCATTCCTGCCGCCCCTGCGAACATGGCGTAGGGAAGAGGCAACAGCACGGCGGCAACGTACATTATGGCATCTGCCGGGTGGATAACTCCTGCTCCCGCAGGGTTAGGAAACCCGAGAAAGCGGGTTGATATAAAAATCACAGCGGTAAACATTGCGGTGATGGTCAGAAGTCTGGTTTGTTTTCGTGTTCGCACGTACTATGCTCCTTGTGTTTCTTTGAATAGTATAGCATATTTTTTTCATTTAGTCAAGATGGTCAAGTGGGTGGGAGTAATAATTGGATTCCCATATTATAAAAATCTCGCTCCCCTATTGACAAACAGGGAAATATAATGTACAATATGAATAACACAAAGAAACAGGAAACTAAATGAGAATTGCAATTGATGGCCCGAGTGCATCGGGAAAAAGTGTGCTTGCTAAAAGCATTGCACGCCGATATAATATAATTTATGTTGATACAGGAGCGCTTTACCGCGCCATCGGGCTGGCTGTGCACCGCCTTGGTATTGCCAAAGAGGACAATGCCGCTATTATCGCCGCCCTTGCGGGCATAGATGTGGCTCTTGTCCACACTCCCGAGGGGCAGTCTGTCCGTCTTGACGGAGAATGTGTGAATCACGCCATTCGCACCCCCGAAATGTCCATGTACGCCTCGGCTGTGTCCGCAATACCCGAGGTTCGGACTTTCCTGTTGTCTTTGCAACAGGACATTATCGCCGCAAATTCGGTGGTCATGGATGGGCGGGATATTGGCACGGTTATCATGCCCAATGCTGATGTGAAAATCTTTCTTACCGCCGACCCGGAGGAGCGGGCGCGCCGCCGTTTTTTGGAACTGACAGGCAACGGCATGAATGTGACACTTGCAGAAGTGACCGAGGATATGCGACAGCGCGACCATAACGACAGTACACGCTCCACCGCCCCTGCCGTCGCCGCCCACGATGCAGTGACAATCAACAACACAGGCTATGAATGCGGCGAAACCCTTGCTGAAGCGGAGAGAATTATCGCCGAGAGGATGGGGACGGTGTGAGCAAAAGATTAAAGATAGCAGTATGTGCCATTGCCGTTGTTGCTATCGTTGTAATTATCGCATTCTTCTTGTTTGTATTGATGTTGGCGTCGCCACAAAGGCAACCGAGAGCTACTCCCTTATATCGTGCCGCACGAAATTATGTACAAGAACAAGGCGAGGGGATAGTTACCCTTGCTGACTTAACCGACTTCGATTGGGAAAAAGCGGTGTACTTTCGGGTAACAAATCCGACTGCCATACATGAAATTGCTGGCGTATGGTTTACTCAAACAGACTTGACCACAGGACTGTTGTTTGTGTATCAGGGTGAAATTGTTCATTATGAGTTTCTTCCATACAGAGTAGATGGCATGATAGATCGGTATCCGGTAAGGATTACTTTAAGTGGTGCAAATCAAAGGGCACAGGTGTTTTCACCCTATGACCAATTTAAGCTAATTCGTGGAGAATGCCACTTTGGCAACCCTATTTACCGACTGCAAGTGTGCAGAGCCTAAACCCCTGGAACATCACGGAATTAAATATTTCTGCTTTCCCAAAGGCGGGACGCCCAGGGGTGCGTCCCCTACATGGGTTTCGGCTGTGCCGTTTGACGGCGTGCCCAGTAGTCACGCCCTACATTACCCCCCGCCCCCATTACCCCACATTCACCGAGGTGCATATGCCAAAACGCAGTAAAATGTACTCTATTTTGCACCGCACCCTTGCAGGATTTTTCCGACGAGTGCTTGTGCGTGTCCGCATACACGGCGCCGAAAACCTCCCAACCGAGGGCGGCGTTGTCGTGTGTGCCAACCATATATCCAATTTTGACCCTGTTATCCTTGCCGCCGCATTGCCAAGACAGGTGCGGTTTATGGCGAAAATCGAACTGTTCAAAATTCCCCTGCTTGGCGGAGCATTAAAAATGTTAGGCGCATTCCCCGTTGACCGCGGAGCAATGGACGTTGGTGCTGTTAAAACCAGTATTAAACTGCTGAAAGAAGGGGAACTGGTGGGAATTTTCCCCCAAGGCACACGACACAAAGCCAAGCCACCCCACGAATCGAGTGTCCGCCACGGAGCAGGAATGTTTGCCGCCAAGTCAGAATCCACCCTCCTGCCTGTGTTTATCGGTGCAAAAGGGCATAAAA
>WQSD01000067.1 GCA_009788105.1 Oscillospiraceae bacterium
TGAATAAGGCTTCCCGCCGTGCGACGATTCACATTACGCATGGTCAGTCGTTGGATTTTGTCAAACATGGTTTCCCGCAATCCGGTTGAAAGGGGAATTTGTGCAGACAGCATAGCGCGGCGACGTAAAAATCTAAATACCCGCACCAGCAAGTTCACTCCAACAATGGACAAAATCGCCACAAGAAATTGTGTAAACATCGGAGGGTCTTCTGCTTGAATAAAGTTGTCGATAAGGCGTGCGTTAAGCATTGGTAGCAAAATGCTTAAAAAGGTTACCACAACAAACAGCACCGAGGCAAGATAGATATAAAACTGGTATGGTTTAAGAAAGCTCCACAGCCAGCCAAAGTGCTTTTTTTTGTCTGCACAGGCAAAACAGTAGGTCGCCCCTGGGGCATATGGGCGGTGGCATTTGGTGCAGGTGGTGCGGCGGTTCACTCCGTCCGGGCGAAGAACGCCGTACTTCAGGCGGCGGTTAAACAGCTTGACCGCATAGGCGTACATGATTTTCATGCTCATATCAGCGGTACACAAAGCATGAACTCCACCGCCGTCGGTATATTCAATGCCAACACTACCTGTACCAACGTTAATTGCAAACTTGGTCAGTAGTGAAAATTCCAGGGTGGTTTTTTCCCCTGTTTCTATATTGAATAGGTAGATTGCCTGATTTGTTGCACCTAAAACCCCCTCGGTTTTCTTAACTTCACCGACAGAGGTAAGGTTAAAGGGCATAGCAAACAGCACCTCGTGTTCACGAAGTGTGGGAAATGCCTCGCACAGGGGAGTTCGCCACTGTGTTTCATGTTGTGGAACAGTTGTTGTTGTAGTGTTCATATAAGTTTGGTGTCCTATCTGTGGACGGCGGGTTGCCGTCCCTACGGGTGCGGTGGTTGTCCTGCCCTTGACCTTCTTCCCCTCTGGGGAGGGGTGGCAATGCGTAGCATTGACGGGGTGGCTTGTGCGGTGCGCCCTTGATTTTTGCCCTCTTTTGGGGAGAGGGTGGATTGGCAGTGTTTTTCTGCCAAGACGGGTGTTTTGTCTGTGCCGTTCGGCGGACGACCGAGGGCGGTCGTCCCTACGTGGTTTCGGCTGTGCCCTTTCGGACTAAGATGCTTCGTGCCAATCATGCTTCGACCAAAGCCAACAACACCCTTCAGGCTAAGACGCTTTGTGCCAATCATGCTTCGACCAAAGCCAACAACACCCTTCAGGCTAAGACGCTTTGTGCCAATCATGCTTCAAGACTGTTATTTTCTCGCCTTACGGGGAAATGAATTCCCCTTCATGGCGAGAAAATAACAGCTTTCAGCACACTAAATTTACAAGAATATATCAATCTTCTTAAAGCTGGCTTTATCCAGGGCATACACGTCGTCAATTTCGTAGCGATTGCCGTCAACATCGGTGATAGCAATATGTCCTGCCCCGATTTTGTAGATGGAGCGGTAAGTGTCTTTCAGGGTGAAGTCGGCAGGACCTCGGTCGGTTTCGGTTTTCCAATAGGAAAAGCCGTACCGCTCTTTGAAGTGGAGGATTTTGTTTATCTTCAGGGTGTAATAGCGGCGGTCAAGCTCGGCTTTCAGCAGTTCCTCCACCTGGGGGAATTGCTTTACGTCCCGAATCATTCCAAGCTCCCGCTCGTCCCCGTCCAGCACCGAAATGTACTCGTACATAAACTCATAGGGAAAACTGCGGCGAAGGGATACCTTGCCCCGCTCCGGCTTTTCGTCGCCCGGCAGGGTAAGGGTGATGAACTCGTTCACACGAGTAAACACCGCATTTTCGGGGGTGAGATATTTAATGTTAATCACGCCATCATAGTTGGCGGTTTCATTGATTTTTTTTGACATGGGTGTGTTCCTTTTCGTTAGTGTGAAGTCTGGTTTACTTCGCCATTCTTTCTTCATATGCAAGAACTGTGTTTTTTGAAACAATTCCCAATCTTTTTTCTGCTGCTTGAAAATATTGTTCGTCAAGCTCAAAACCAACGAACTTGCGTCCAAGGTTTTTCGTCGCAACCCCAGTTGAACCCACGCCCATAAATGGATCAAGTACAACATCACCCTCGTTTGAAGCAATTTTCAGGATATGCTCTAAAACTTTTATGGGCTTTTGCGTTGGGTGTTTCGGGTCTTTCAACCGTTCATTGCCACCACAAATTGGTGTTTCAATAAAATTGTGCATTTCTGCTTGGTTTGAAAAATTCCAAGTATGACCTTTGTTCCAAAAGCACACAATTAGCTCCACGGAATTCAAAAAAGAGGTTTTCATAAAATTTGGAACAGGGTTGGTTTTGTGCCAAGCCATGAATTGAAAAGTGTCATATTCACTATCAAATGCTTTGTGCCAATCACCTACCATGTTGTAACTCGTAAACACAAAAGCATTCCCTGTCGGCTTCAAAATACGTTTGAATTCAGCAACAAAATCCTTTGGGTCAAGTGGAACTTCGTCCCACTTTGCAATGTCGTTGTTGATGTCAGAACGCCAATTGAATTTGATATTTCCAGTAGAATATTGTGCAATATTATAAGGCGGATCTGTTAGAATTAGGTCGATAGAATTATCGGGCAATGTTTTTAGCAAATGTTTGCAATCGCCATGGCGTAAATCGAGAGAGTTCATATCAAATAAGCCTCCCTGATTTCGTTTAGTGCTTCAATTAAAACCTGAACATTTTCGTTATAAGCCTTAATCACTGTATTAAAACCATTTTCGCTCTTACAAACAAAATCCCAAAATGCTCTGCCTATAAGTAATTCGCTTTGTGCAAAAAATCGTTGAACTCGTTCTTGTGCCCAACCTTTGCCCTCGCCAAACTTGTTATATGCTGTGGCAAAGTGCAATTTCACATCTGCCGTTGTCTTGTTTTTTAGTATAAAATATTGCTCTAATAATGCACGCTTTTCCACTTCGGCTTTTTTTATATCAAGATCGCCACCAGCCTTTAGTTCGATGATATGATATGTATTTGAAAGTTTATCAAAAAACACATGATCAGAAGCATGAGTGGCATATTTTGTTGAAAACGCTTCAACATTATAGTCTTGATAGTGTTCAGTTTTTGGTGTTGTAATACGATTTTTATAGCTTGTTAGCATATCGTTGATATGGTCTATTTGTCTTGGGTTAATCTGCCCGGTAACTTCTTGTGATACCTCGTAATATTCTCGTGCTATTTCTAGTGCCATGCGTTCTAGTAAATTGCCAAATGATGAATCAAAAGAACGTACCAATGCAGAATAGTAAATCAATTCATTCGGCAATGCGTTCATAAAAACATTTTGCTTTTTTAGATTTATCGCTCCCTCTGGATTATCCACCTCTCCTGTGTGTCTGCCTTTGAAGCCAATGGCAAAGCTGTTCAAATGTGAACGCACGATACTTTCTATTCTTTTTGTTTCAGTTTGTGATAGCATTTTTGCTCTCTTTTCTGTTTTTTGTATGAGCAGACTGTCGGGAGAAAATCACCCTCCCCGCCCCCGCCCTCGTCCACCGCCACCGCCTGCGACAGGTAAGCCATCACCAACGCCGATAGACTTCAAGGCATCTAATTGCAGGGTGTACAGCTTGTGGTATGTACCTTTCGCCGCAAGAAGCTCAGCGTGGGTGCCCGACTCGGTGACTTTGCCGTTGTCCACCACAATAAGGGTGTCCGCGTCCCGCAAAGTGGACAGACGGTGGGCAATCATAATAGTGGTTCGCCCGGCGTACAATCGCTCAAGGGCGGCTTGGATATTCCGCTCGGTTTCGGTGTCCATGGCGGCGGTTGCCTCGTCAAGCAGCAGGATTTTCGGGTCACGCAAAAGCGCCCGTGCAATTGACACCCGCTGACGCTCCCCGCCCGACAAATCCTTGTACCCGGAGCCAATCATTGTCTGGTACGCCTCCGGCATTTTCATGATGAAGTCATGCGCTCCCGCCATTTTCGCCGCCTCAAGCACCTGCTCATAGCTGGCGTCTGCGTTAGCGTAGCGAATGTTATCTAATATCGTGCCGACAAACAAATATGTTTCCTGGGACACAATGGCAATGTTGCGGTGCAAATCCTCGGAAGAAATATTCTTCACATTGTGACCATCAATAAGGATTTCCCCTTCGGTGGTGTCATACAAACGCAAAATCAGGTTGGCAATGGTACTCTTCCCTGCCCCGGTCTTACCCACAATGCCGATAACCTTCCCCGGTTCAATCTTAAAACTCACATCTTTCAGCACCTTGCGATGCTCGATATAGGCAAAGTCAACACTACGGAATTCCACCTCGCCACGAAATTCGCCCAGCTCCACCGGGTCGGTAGTTTCGGGAACGTCGGACACAGCGTCCATCACCTCGATAAGGCGGTTCATGGCGGTCATGCTGTCCGACACATTGTAAATCATGTCAACAAACATGAAAATTGGTCCAAAAACAAGGTCAGCAAAGGCAAGAAAGGCAATCAGGATACCGAAAGTCATGTTAAACGACCCGGTGATAATCATCCAACCGCCTACCCCAAGAATCAAAATGCGGGCAATGGAGATAAGAAATTCGATAGCGGGGAAAGCAAGACTGGAGAAAAGAATCACGCTTTTTCCTGCCTGCGCCATGTCACGGCTTCGCTTGGCGTAACGCTCATTCTCGCTTTCTTCGCGGGCAAAGGCTTTCACCACACGCAGTCCGTTCAGCACGTCCGACAAAGTGGAATTCATAGAGCGTTGTCGCGACCAGCGGCGTTTGTGCAGTTTATCCATTTTGGCAAATGATAACTTGATAGCAATTAGGGCAATCGGGAAAACCAGTAGGGCAATAAGTGTTAGCATCGGGTTGAAAATCGTCATGATGACAAGCACCGCCACCACTTGAATTATGCTGACAAATGCGTTGCCGATAAAGTCGCACAAGAACCACCGCAGAGTTTCCGCATCGCTGGACACCTGCTGCATCAGTCCTCCTGTTTGTCTGCTTGAGAAAAAGCTGACCGACAACCGTTGGATAGATGAGAAAATCACCTTTTTCAAGTCATAAACAATGGCAGGGGCAACGTGTGCGGTGATTAGATTTTCGGTTATCTGAACAATTACTCCGAAAACCCGCACCGATATGATAATAGCAAGCACAAGCATAACATTTCTGTAAAAATCTCCGCCCTCAGTAAGAACTTCTTCATAGAAAAATCGCGTGCTGACATAGGGAGCAATAATAGACATTAGCCCGGTAAGAACCATTGCACCAAGAAGCACAAACAAGTGCCGTTTGTATTTTTTCGCAAAGAAAAATGTGCGGGCAAGGATTTTCTTGCGGTCAATACACTTGGGGCAGGCTTTACGAACTTCGTCGGCGTAGCGGTTGCCGCACTTAGGGCAAAACTTGTCCTGTTCGTTCACCTTTTTGTCCGCCGCAGGTTTGATTTTCCCGTCTTTCAGCAGTTGATTCAGATACTTCATGGCACAATATGTGACAGATTTGCTACCGAAAGTGAGATTCGCCACAAGGATACTGCTTTCATCTTTGCCCACGGCAAGCAGGCGGGCGGTGGTCAACAGTTCATCCACCTTAAATTCCTTGATGCCATCAAGTCTTATGGTTGCATGATTTTGCAGAGCAAAGGAAGAGAATCCTTTTTCGCTAACCACTTCACCTGCAAAGGAATGAAGAACAGTAGCCGTGACCGCAATAAAATTATCGCAGCGCACGGCATTGGTATCCATATCTGTGCGGAAGAAAAGCACAAGGTCGTCCGTGCGGATGCCTCGTTCTTCAAGTTCCTTTGTTATGTACCCTGGGGCAACATTCGGTTGCTCCGGGTCGAAAAACCATTTATCGGGTTCGTTCATGGGATAATTGTTTCCTATAAAAGTTTTGTTTTGTGTGGGTGGAGGCGGGGTTTCCATGCCTGTCCTGTGGGTGTTTGGGTGTGTAGCGACTATTCGTCGTCGTTGCCACCTTTATAATGCCGTATGGCTTTAACCAATTCTGCCGACTGCTCTTTGGAGTTTGTCTTGATTTCAATTTTTTTATGGGACGGTCCTCTGGAAAGGTCAACAAAAAAGTCGTCAACCCACTGTGAGCGTATCACTCTATGTACAACCGTACGCTCTCTTACAGAAAATATTTTATTCAAATTAAATTTGTGTGTGCAGTAACATCTATAAATACAGTCTTTGCTCTCTTTATTTATCGTGAATTTTCGAAAAAAAGTCATTATAAAAGTATAAATAAATATCCAAGAACTTCCCATTATCAAAACAAGGAATAGAACAAACCATAAATCAAATTCGTCTCTGCCAATATTTTCTATTATAAGCATAATTACTGCAACTGATAGGACTGCCGGAAGCAACCGCCATTGCACCGAAATATAACACTCGGTGTATTTTTAGTGGGAATTTAATTGTTACATATTCCCCTGTTTCTCTGACTATGAGTTCTTTGGTGTGCAGGCTTTTGTTCATGGTTTTTCCTTTGGTGGGGCTGAGTTGTGTGCGGCGCGGGTTTTGTTGTACTGTAGGGGCGGGCATTGCCCGTCCGAAAACACCCGTCACTCACTTCGTTCGTGCCACCCTCTTTGAAAAAGAGGGCTAAGGTCAAGGGCGCACCGCACCCAAGCCCTCTTTTTCAAAGAGGGTGGATTGGCAGTGTTTTTCTGCCAAGACGGGTGTTTTGCCTGTATCGCGTTTCACGGCGGGCGG
>WQSD01000068.1 GCA_009788105.1 Oscillospiraceae bacterium
TTGCTACGCAACGAAGTGCGTTTTTGAAAAACCAAAAAAATTCGCTCCAAGCGGAAAATCACCGCTTATCCGCCGAGATATTCAACACACTCTTATACGGGTTGAAGTTAGTATTACACACAGTAGTGAAATTATACCAATAAAAATATTCTCGTCTTATTTAGAGCATATCCACCCCCAAAGCAGCATATATTTTTATCAAGACATTCAACCATAACAGGAGAACAAACATGATTTCAAAAAAAATAAAAAGTGCTATAATAGCCGCAAGTATTGCACAGGTTCTATCTTATGCTCTACTTTTTCTGCTAACATTTTTCGTTCGTAACGGAGACGACCCGGAAGCAATGTTCCGCATTTTCGGAGTAGTCGCTATGCTTGTCGGCGGAGGACTTGCCGGACTTCTTGCTGTAATGATGTATCGTGAACGCCAGTTTATTATCCCAGCAATGGGCGGTGGAATGTACCTGCTGATACACATTCTCGTGTCCCTGCTGTTCACTAATGCAGACAATCACGGCTTTGCATTCTTTGTTTTGTGTAGTGTTGGCATTATGTCTGCAGCAATAGGGTTGGGGTATCTTGCCATGCCAAGCGGGCGTGCCAGTGCAGGCAAAGCTCGTCGACATGCCATGGTGCAATACAAAAAAGGTGGTGTACAGCGCAGATAAACCCCATTTTTCTGCTTCAAAAACACGCTAGAGGGTGTCTACACGAGATAAAACGAGCGAATTTTGAGATGTTTTTTCGCCAATCTAGGCGTGAGGAGGGCGAATATCGGGAATATTTAACCGACGAGTGCCGACGAGTGGTGAAAAAACAGCCAAAATCTCGCCGTTTTCCTCTTGTGTAGACACCCTCTAGTTGGGTGTGGGCGAAAAGCCCACGACCTTGACCTTTTTCTTCAGGTTAAAACCATGAGCTACTTAAATAATAATATTATTCAAAACACAGCTTTTTTGCCTGTTCGTTTTTTTCTTCGTCGTTTAAGGAGTTCAAAAACGCCACACTTCCCGTGCCTTCGGACACAAACAAATCCTTTTCGGTCAGTCGTTTGACAAGTTCCCGCACTGTGCCGTCCCCCCCGTCAAAGATTTCTGCTTCCCTTGCTGCTTGGGATATGGCTTCTGCCAAAAACGCATAGTGAGTGCAACCAAGCACCACTGCAGACAGCCCGCCACATAACGCTCCATCCAGTTTTATGTTAAGATAGGTCTGCAATTCCGGACTGTTAAATTCGCCGCGTTCTGCAAAATCCATCAAACCTGCACATTCAATTGGGATAATGTTCGCTTCGTTATAATATTGCCCGCACAGGGTACGAAATTTCTCTTCCCGAATAGTGATTGGCGTGGCAAGAACAGCGATGTTGCCGCCTGGATAGGCTTTCACAGCAGGCTTTAGTGCAGGCTCCATACCGATGACAATTAAGTTAGGATAGCGGGAGCGAAGCTCACCAATGGCGGCACTTGTGGCGGTGTTGCACGCAATGACAATAGCCTTAGGACAAAGCCGTGCCACTAAGCCCGCCACGTTTTCAAGCACCAAGCGGCACACTTCATCTGCACTGCGTTCCCCATAGGGAGCATTTTTGCTGTCACCATAGTATATAAAGTTTTCCTTTGGCAATGTACGTTGTGCCAAGCGTAGCACGCTTACCCCGCCAATGCCTGAATCATAGAATAAAATGTTGTTCAATGTATGTTTCTCCATTGTCTTTCGTATAATAGGGGTGTTGAATAAAGACGGAACAGGGTCAATCATGTTTCAATCTCGTTATTTTGACTTTTCAAAAATCGTTGCTACGCAACGAAATACATTTTTGAAAAAGTCAAAATAATTCGCTATAAGCGGCTGTTCGCCGCTTTCCGCCGAGATATTCAACACACTCATAATAATATATGAAAAAATACCTGCCCGAAGAAAATTATAAAAAAATAATCGTCTGCTGCTTGTATGCTATCATACTTGCCGTGGCGGCTTTTGTCACATTTCGTTTTTTATTGCCGTTAGCACTTCCTTTTTTGCTTGCGTGGATGTTCGCATCAATGCTTGCACCCCTCATACGCAAATTACAGAAGAAAACCAGGCTACCTGCTGCCTTTTGGTCAATCGTCATACTGCTTGTTGCAGTTGCGGTGTTGGGATTGGCTGTGTTTTTGATATACCGCCTTGTAGCCGACCAAATATCAAACCTTGCAGAAAATTACATGAACGAACCGGACCGCCTGCACAATATGTGGGGGGAGCTTGTTGCCAGCTTATCAGAACGCTTTCCCATCGTCCAACAAATTTCCGAAAATCGGATTATCTCGTCCCTTGTGTCCGACGGCATACTTGACTTTGCCAGCAGGGTGGCGTCTGACATTCCCACCACAATAACAAGATTTCTTGGGCGGATGCCTGCTGTGTTGGTTTTCGTTGGTGTATTTATTATCTCGAATTTTTACTTTAATATTAACTATTTCACCATCAACGACTGGATTTACAGTAAATTTTCCCGGGAAAAAGGCGAAAAAATCAGTAATGGGCGAAAAACTTTTGCTGGTGCAGTGCGAAAATATCTTCGTGCTGTGGTCATAATGTTCTCTATCACATATGCCCAACTGTTAATCGGATTTCTAATTTTCGGCATTAACAGCCCGATTGTTCTGGCTTTTATAATCTCTATTATTGATATGCTGCCGGTGTTTGGAGTAGGAACAGTTCTCGTGCCGTGGATAATCATTTTGTTCGTACTTGGCAATTATTATATTGCAGTGGGGCTGACCATACTTTTTGTGGTGATTACTGTTGTGCGACAGGTGCTTGAGCCAAAAATCATGGGACGAAATATGGGGGTTCACCCCCTCTTTGCACTTGCGGCAATATACTCGGGATTCAAACTAATGGGGGTGGCCGGGATTATTCTTGGGCCGCTGACCGCCTTTGTTATCTCCGCTTTTGTACGGGAATATCGTGCGACAAAGAAAAGGGTGCAGAGCACATAACTTGTATCATTACTCCCTGTTTATATCGCACACGTATCCCCAGTTATCAATGCTTTTTTTCCGCAGGTGTACCGTCTTTTTTTCCACCTCGCCAAAGCCATTTTTTATGTAAAATCCACAATTTTTCTCGTCGTTTGTGCTTAGTGCAATCGCCGTTCCGCCTTGACGGGCTACATAGGGCTTAACGCATTCTTCTATCATCTTTGAGCCTAATTTTTGCCCTTTCGTGCTGTTGTCCACCGCAAGCAGAGCAAGAAACCATGCGGAGCTGTAGTTTTTGCGGTAAAACTCTTCCGACTGGGCTTCTACATTACGAATGTCGTTGATGCCACGCACACCGCACCGCATATACAGCTCCACGCCACCACAAAGGATATAGTCCATAATGGTCGCTTCTTTGTGTTTCGGATTGACGATAAGTGCCATGGACACGATTTTGCTGTCAACCTCGCCCACCATGCACACATTTTTCCGTACCACCGTTTTGATATGAATACGCAAAAGTGCGTTCATAAACTGGTTATATGCTACCTCTTCTTTGAATTTGTCACGAAAACAAATATCAAACAAAGGGTAATGCTCGAAAGAATTTACCACCATACTCGCAATGGCGGGTATTTCTTTTTTGTGTGCCTTGCGATATGTGATGTTCATAGGGTGTCCTTTTGTTCTTTGGTGAAACTGGCGGCGTTCTGCACAATGTTGCGGTGGCGAAGATGGAGAATGGGTGCGGGAGGGATTTTTATATCCGTTGCACCTCATTCCCCTGCCACAACTGCCATACAGCAATGCTCCTCACGGAACAACGCCCCCGCAAAATCAGCGATTTCATCAAAAGTCACCGAGGCAATTTGCTGTGGATAGCCTTGAATATCACCGCCACGAAGGAAAAAGTCGGTGGCAGTATCCACAATGCCATTTGTGGTTTGCAAACTGCGAATGAAATTAGAGTACACCACACGGCGGGCGCGCGCGGTGTCCCGTGGGCAAAGAGGACGCTTTACAATAGAACGGAAACGGCGATATATCTCATCCGGTTGGTCACTATCCCCGCCAAGAGCAAGGTGGGAGTACAGCGGATTATGAATGGTATAATGCCACACAGGGGCAGGTGTAAGCCCCTCGTCAAATATAGATGACGCAAACTCGCCACTTTCGGAAAAAAGGGCTTCGGCAATAATGGCAAGGATAATATGCTCCCGTTGGTTTGCCTCGACGTCGGCTGAAATTCGCCGATTTTTCACTCCGATTTTGAAGATTGGCTTTGACACGTCCATGGTTTTCCGAAGGATAGGGGCAAAAACTTTGGCAGGTTCGGCAGGAAAAAGGATTTTCGTGTTAGGGCTTGTCTGGGTCGGTATTGCCATGTCAGCAACAGCAAGCACTTTATCAATTTCCACCGGACCGCACACAATCAAAAACATATCCGACGGATGATAGAACGCATGGTGGCATTCTGACAGCATTTCGGCGGTAATTTTTTCGATTGAATCCAATGTGCCGATAACATAATCCCGCACAGGAAGGGCGGAATACATTGCTTTTAGCAGAGAATAATGCAGGGTGTCCTCCGGGCTGTCTAAATACATTTGTGTTTCTTCGCGAACGATACCCAACTCTGTGGCAACATTTGATTTGGTGAAATGGGGAGTGTGGGTGCTTTTCAGCAGGATTTCCAAGCAGGAGTATGGGTCGGCGGTGGTGGAGAACTCGTATGCAGTTACTTCGTGAGAAGTGTAGGCGTTGCAGTGAGCGCCCGCCCTGCCGAATTTCTCGCTGGTGTCCTCCCCATCAGGGTTAGCGAAAAGTTTATGCTCTAAAAAGTGATGTATCCCCTCCGGCAGGACTGTAGGAGTGCCACCATCCACCGAATATGTCTTATGTGCCGCACCATAGCGACTGGCATATACGGCATAGGTGTTGGCAAAATCCTTTGGTATTACAATGACTTCGCAACCGCTTTTGTGGGTGATGCGGTGATAGTTGTCAAAAACGCGTTTCATTATTCGCCCCCTTTCATGAAATAACTCAACCGATGAGTCATTTGCTTTGCAACGTTGGCAATGTCCTCGGTGGTGACTGACTGTATGCGCTTTTCCGCTTCAATCGGGGAAATAACTTCCCCTGACAGCCTACGGCGAAGATACCAAGCCTGTAACCCATCCGGGCGATCAGAAATTTTTCGATACCCGGAGGAAAGGGACAGCTTTGCCGTTGCAAGCTCATCGTCGGACACGTTGCCCGCCGCCATGTCGGTGATTTGATGGATAATCACCCGCTCGGCTTCGGTACGACGAGCTACTTCAATGCCGGTCATAATGGTCATAAGTCCTATTTTGGACTCGATGGAGGCATTGCAGTAGTAACACAGGGAATGTTTTTCTCGCACATTGTAAAACAAGCGGTTGACCGGCGAGCCTGAAAGGATTTCGTGAAACAGTGCCAACTTTGGCTGATAAGGGTATTCAGACAGGCTTGTTGGAAAGCTGAACGCCAGCCCCAATTTCCCCTGGGATGTGTGGTGTACTTCCTCAATCTCTTTATATTCCGCAGGTGGGAGGTGTGTATGTGCAGGGAGCAAGGCACGCTGTGTCAAAGAAAGCAAGGGGGCAAGAGTGCGCCGTAGGTATTTCTCGATTGTGTCAGCAGGTAACGCCCCGGTGTAGAAAATCTCGATTGGGTGGGTGTTCAGGGTTTCGTGGTAATAGGCAGTTAGCTCCTCGACAGTAGCAGATTCTGCTTGCTCCACCGTACCGGTAAGGGGAACGCCTGCAGGGTGTCCTGCGCACGCCTCTGCAACAGTACGGCGGGCGGCAAGATTATCTTTGTCGTTGCTCATGGCGTTTATTTCGTCAATCAAATTCTGTTTTTCGCTGTCCACATATTTTGCGGACAACAAACCATTTTCAAGCACAGGAGAAAACAGCAATTTTCCCAGCATATCAAGAGTGCCGCCGGTGATGTCCTCGTCGGAAATGGCATAGGCATCACTTAGCCAACTGCAACGAAAGCTCAACAGGTTTGTCGTGCCGATAGCATCAATCGTGGTGGTTATTTCGGCGGCATATAGCTCGTCCAAGCTCCGCTGAATGTCACGAATTGTGGGATATTCGGCACAGCCACGCCGCAAAACGCACCCCAACAAAGCAAGAAGGGTGTTCTTATCAGAATTTGTGGGAGAGATAAAGTTTAGGGCAATGGTGTTTGTCGTAAATCGTTTATCCGGAATGATTGTAAGATTAACAGACGGGGCAAGAGTTATATTTGTCATGAATACCTCGGGGTATGTTTCCTTTATTATACACCATTTTTACGGATAGTGCAAGAGGGGATTTTGAAAAGCCGAAAAATACGCTACGGACGAGCCGTGAGTTTGGGATAAGGATTGAAATTTCTGCGTTCCCAAAGGCGGGACGCCCTTGGCAACCTCCCCTACATGGGGTTCGGCTGTGCCGTTGAATCGGGCGGGCATGGAAACCCTCCCCTACGGGTGCACCAAGGCTCCCTCCGAGAGGGAGCTGTCAGCGTAGCTGACTGAGGGAGTGTTTTTCCTAACTCCCTCCACCGCAAGCGGTTCCC
>WQSD01000069.1 GCA_009788105.1 Oscillospiraceae bacterium
CATTCCCGTGGACTATGATAGTACCACCGTCCATGGTGTTGCCCACCGCATCCTGCACGTTACCATGAACTGTCACAGTACTGCCCTCTCCCAAAAATCCGCCCAACACATTCCCCGGCGTACCATCAATGGTAACAGTCTTTCCACCCATGCCGGCACAAATATATCTTTGTCCGTTACATTCAGAGATATGAACGCTGTCAGCCTTGCGAATTTTTTCGTTTAGCTCTTTGTAATGAAGGTCTTTTGCTACTATATTTATCATTCTAAAGTCCCTCCAATAATTTTTTGTCGTGTGCTTTTGTCATATGCCGAAAGGCTTGGAGTTTTGCAAAGGGACTCGGCGTCCAAAGTGTCCAAGGGTATTTGATTTCTGATAATATTTGTGTAAATCCCTGTACCCTGTGTATCACCGACTAAAATAAATCCGTTTAATTTATTATACCCTAAAAACAAGCACTTGTAAACCCCATTTTGATTTTCGACATACTCCTCGCCGCTATAATTCCCCGCTGTCATAATATGCTTGCCGAAAAAGCCTACTGCGTTCATGGGAATATTGTTCTTCACCTCGTGTTCTGCTCCCGCCATATTTATCCCTGCGCACTCCCCTTGTAGGTAGGCATTCGGCAGTAGCGCCATAACTTTGGACTGTCCGCTGGAGGCATCATTTGACTGGGTGCAATCCCCTGCGGCATAAATGTGCGGGGCGGTGGTTTCCGACCTGTGGTTTACAACAATTCCTCGGTCAATTTCCGCAATGCCATTCAGCAAGTGAGTGTTTGCCCTCATTCCTTTTGCAAGAACAAGAATATCAAAGTCGATTTTCTCTCCTTTTTCGGTAATTGCAGTATTGTGTTCAAAATGGCTTACATCATCGGTTAGTTTGAACGCAATGCCGTTATGTTCCAAGTGGGTTTGAACCATTTTCGCAGAGGCATCGTCAAGAACTGCTGACAGTATTTTCGGACTGCGGACAACCACTGTCACACTTGCCACCCGTGCCACCAATCCCTCGGCACATTTCAGTCCAACCAACCCTGCACCCAAAATCAGCACCCGCTTTGTGGGGTCAAGTTGCTTTTCGATGGCAAGGGCATCATCTAAGGTGGAGAACGTGAACTTGTGCGTAACATTTTCAAGTCCCGAATAGTCGGGAACAGTAGGAGTTGACCCGGTGGCAACAAGAAGTTTATCATATGGCAAAACTTTGCCGTCTGCTGTGGTGACAGATTTGTTTTCCGAATCAACCGAAACAGCTTGGTCGTATACCACAGTCACACCATTTAGTTGATAAAAATCACAGGGGCGATAGCTTAAATCGCTCACTTTCCCTTGCAAGTAATACGAGATTAGGGGGCGGGAGTAGGTGTGATGCGGCTCCCCTGCGATAACTGTAATCTCCCCGGTTGTGTCGTGACGGCGTATGCCCTCGATACAACCAACAGCGGCGGTGGAGTTGCCGATAATTAGGTATTTCATCTTCCTATCCCCTTTCTTCATAAACAATGGCGGCGTTTGGGCAACCTTTGACACATGACGGCGTTTTGTCCGTCGTTTGCAGGCATAATCCGCATTTTTGTGCCACGCCACTTTCTCCTACGGCGATTCCCCCAACAGGGCAAACCAAAATGCAGGTGTAGCACTTGATACAGCGGTGGGTGTCAACAGTCACCACTCCACAGTCCTTGCTTAATGCCCCGGTAATACAGCTTTTTTGGCACAAGGGCTGGTCACAATGTCGGCAAGACACCGCAAAGGAATGGGTGTTGTCTGTTTGCACCTTGATATTAGAGGTTAATTCCTTGTCTTTTAATGCCCGTGCCATGTCACTTTCACCTGTTTGGGAAAAAGTGCAATGCACCTCACACAAACGGCAACCAAGACACCATTGTTCATTCACATAAACTTTTTTCATATGCTCTATCTCCCATGATACGCCTTACAATAGGCTTTGTGGTCAATCATGTTTCAAGCTGAAGGAAAATGTCAAGACTTTGTCGATAAAGGTCAAGACCTTGGGCTTCCAGCCCAAACCCGACCACCTTTTTGTAAAAAGGTGGAACAAAAACTTTTTTCTCAAAAGCACTTCGTGCTTTTGTACCAAAGTTTTTGAGGTTCTTAGGAACTTTTTTCAAAAAGTTCCTAAGTGGGGTTTGGGGCAACGCCCCAAGATATTTATCAAATTCTACCTTAAAAGAAAATAATCATCTCGCTCCGGTCCAACCGATACATATTTAATCGGGCAACCTACCGCTTTCTCGATATATTGGACATATCGTAGTGCTGCAGCAGGCAACTCTTCAACGCTACGGCATCCGGAAATATCTTGCCTAAACCCTTCAAGGTATTCGATAACAGGCTTTGCCCGTTCAAGAGCGTCACCTGTCGGAAAGTCGTCAACTCGCACGCCGTCAATTTCGTACGCAACGCATACCGGGATTTTATCCATGTATGACAGTATGTCAAGTTTGGTCAGGGCAAGCTGGTCTGCGCCTTGCACCTGCACACCGTAGCGACTTGCCACAACGTCAAATCCGCCCACACGCCGCGGTCGACCTGTCGCCGCCCCGAATTCAAGCCCCGCATTACGCAGAGCATCTGCCTCCTCGCCGAACATTTCGGCGGTGAAAGGCCCCTCTCCCACACAGCTGGAAAAGGCTTTCATCACCCCCATCACATTGTCTAACTTTCTCCCGGGTATGCCCGCACCAATTGGGGCATACGCCGCCAAGGTTTGGGAAGAGGTTGTGTAGGGATAAATGCCGTAGTCAATGTCACGAAGTGCGCCAAGCTGTGCCTCGAAAAGAACCGACTTCCCTGCTTTCTGTGCCTGTTCCAAAATATTTGTGGTGTCAGCAACAAACTCAAGAAGAGGGGAGCCAAACTTCTGTAACCACTCCATTATGCTGTCCACTTCATAGGGCGGGGCATTGTAGCCCTCGATGGCAATGTTCTTCCACTTCAGCAACCCCTCGACCTTTTGTCGCAACGTGTTTGGCGAAAGCAAGTCACCGATTCGCAAGCCTTTTTTGCGGTATTTATCGCTGTACACAGGGGCAATGCCACGGCGAGTCGAGCCGTATTTTTTATCCCCAAGCCGCTCTTCCTCCAGTATATCTTGCGCAACGTGATATGGCAAGCAGATAAAGGCTTTATCGCTGATTTTCAGGGTGTTCGGGGAAAGAATTATGCCTTTGTCTGCAAGCATTGCAATCTCCCCGCACAAATGCTGGGGGTCAATCACCATGCCACCGCCCATAATATTAAGCACATCATCCCGCAAAATGCCAGATGGCAACAGATTAAGCACAAATTTGCCCTTGTCATTTATCACAGTATGTCCTGCGTTGTTGCCCCCTTGATAGCGGCAGATAACCTGATACTCACGGGACAGCAAGTCGACCATACGCCCCTTGCCCTCGTCACCCCAGTTAATTCCTACTACTGCTGTCAACATGATGTTTTCTCCTTGTGATTTAGTGTTATGAGTGTGTTGAATATCTCGGTGGAAAGCGGCGAACAGCCGCTTGGAGCGAATTATTTTGACTTTTTCAAAAATGTATTTTGTTGCATAGCAACGATTTTTGAAAAGTCAAAATAACGAGATTGAAACATGATTGACCACAATGTATCTTTATCAACACTTCCGTCACACCTTAATATCTATCTCCACAGGTTGGCTGACCCCTGCGGAGGCAAGCACTTCTTTCACTTGGCACAAAAATGCCTCGGTTTGCTCAACCGCTAACCCGATAAACTGCTCCGGCTGTAAAAGCTCACTCCACTCGTCAACCGTCAGGTCAAATGCGGCGTCCGACTGTAAGCGGGCAATCAAATCGTTCCTCAGTCCATGAAGTTTCACCTGCCCTGCGGCGCCCTGACTGTGCTGACGTATCCGTTCGTGCAAATCCCCTCGGTCGCCGCCCTTTTTCACGCATTGCATAAGGATATTCTCCGTCGCCATAAAGGGTAACTCTTCCTCAAGGTGCTTTGCAATCACCTTCGGATACACCGTCATGCCACCCACAATGTTAATCATCAAGGACAAAATCGCATCGGTGGCAAGAAAGGCTTCGGGTATGGCAATGCGGCGGTTGGCGGAGTCGTCAAGTGTCCGCTCTAACCATTGGGCACTGGCTGTAATGGCAGGGTTAAGGGTATCAACCATCACATACCGCGCCAAAGCGGCAATCCGCTCGCTTCGCATGGGGTTGCGTTTGTACGCCATTGCCGAACTGCCCACCTGTCCGCTCTCGAATGGCTCGTCAACTTCTTTCATGTGGCACATCAGGCGAATGTCGTTGGAAAACTTACACGCACTTTGTGCAATGCCTGACAGCACGGACAAGATATAATAGTCAACCTTGCGAGAATATGTCTGCCCGCTGACCGGGTAGCAATCCTCAAAGCCCATGGCATCTGCGATTTTCCGTTCAAGCAAGCGAGCTTTTTCTCCATCTCCGCCAAAAAGGGAGAAAAAACTGGCACTTGTCCCGGTCGTACCACGACAACCCAACAACTTCATGCGGTCAATGGTGAAGTCAAGTACCTCAAGGTCAAGTAACAGGTCATGCAACCACAAACTTGCGCGCTTGCCAAGGGTGGTGGGCTGTGCCGCCTGAAAGTGAGTGTAGGCAAGACAGGGCAAGGCTTTGTGCCGCTCGGCGAACGCATACAACGCCCCAATAGCGGAAAGAAGCAACTGCTTAACTTGCACAAGTGCCTGCCGCTGTATAATCAAGTCCGCATTATCCCCCACATAGCAACTGGTAGCCCCAAGATGGATAATCGGCTTGGCTGTGGGGCATTTCTCGCCGAATGTTTTGATATGCGCCATAACATCGTGGCGGGTTTCCCGCTCAAACTTCGCCGCCATGGCATAGTCAATATCGTAGATATGCTCCTGCATTTCGGCTATCTGCTCTTGGGTTATGTCCAGTCCAAGTTCCCTCTGTGCCTGTGCAAGAGCAATCCACAACTTTCGCCAAGTGGAAAACTTGGTGTCGTCTGAAAACAGCTTTTGCATAACGTCGCTTGCGTATCGTTTACACAGCGGAGTTTCGTATTTATATGACATTCTCTAATCTCCTTAAAACTTCGCTGTATACTTCTATCACATCTCCCAAGTCACGGCGGAACACATCTTTGTCCAACTTTTGCTCGGTGTCCATGTCCCACAATCGGCAACTGTCAGGGGAAATCTCGTCGCAAAGAATGATTTTCCCGTCACTGTTTCCAAACTCCAACTTAAAGTCCGCAAGTTTAATTCTCGCTTTGGCGAAAAGTTCGGTAAGCAACAGATTTATCTTCTCGGACTGTGCAATCATCGCATCAAGCTCACTCTCGGTTGCAAGCCCTATGGCAGTAATCTGGCTTTTGTTTATCATTGGGTCGCCAAGTTCGTCGCTTTTTACGCTAAACTCTACCGTAGGATGCGCAAGCTGTGTCCCTTCCGCCACTCCATACTTCTTCGAGAAGCCACCTGCGGCAAGGTTTCGCACGATAATTTCAATGGGAACAATCTTTGCCTTTTTGACCAACGCAGTAGTGCTGTCAATTTCAGAAACTAAGTGAGTTTCAATTCCATGCACGGCAAGATAGCGATAAATCAAGTGCGATATTGCCGCACAAACTGCTCCCTTACCGCTTGGAGCGGCAGACTTTTCCCCGTTGAACGCGGTCACATTGTCCGTGAATGTCATCCGTAGCGTGTCTGTGGTGTCGCCTGGTTGGATGACTTTCGATTTGCCCTTGTATGTCATAGTTATTCTCCTGCATGCTTTATTCCCAGTACGCTCAACTCTCGTTCGTTCAGTCCAACTCCGCGTAGCATCAGACGGTTGCCTTTCAGACTTTCGATAGAGTTAATGCCCATTAGTCCCATCATTTCTTTCATCTCGTGTTTCCATGCGGTGACAAGGTTCACTAAGCGTTTATGGCCTATGTTCGGGTTAAGCCGCTTGGTCAGTTCCGGTACTTGGGTAGCAATGCCCCAGTTACACTTTCCTGCGTGGCAGTTACGGCAAAGGTGGCACCCCATTGCCACTAACGCCGCCGAGCCAATGTACACGCTGTCCGCCCCAAGTGCAACAGCCTTGACAACATCTGCGCTGGAGCGAATGCTACCGCTTACCACAATGGACACATTCCCACGAATACCTTCGTCACGCAGTCGCTGGTCAACGCTGGCAAGAGCAAGCTCTACAGGAATACCCACACTATCACGAATGCGAGTGGGTGCCGCCCCGGTACCGCCGCGAAAGCCGTCAATGGCGATAATATCCGCGCCACTTCGTGCAATTCCGCTTGCAATTGCCGAAATGTTATGCACAGCGGCAATTTTCACAATAACCGGCTTTTTGTACTCGGTGGCTTCTTTTAGGGAAAACACAAGCTGACGCAAATCTTCGATAGAATATATATCGTGGTGGGGTGCAGGGCTAATGGCGTCACTGCCCTCGGGAATCATACGGGTGCGCGAAATGTCACCTACGATTTTCGTGCCGGGCAAATGCCCCCCAATCCCCGGCTTTGCACCCTGCCCCATTTTGATTTCAATGGCA
>WQSD01000070.1 GCA_009788105.1 Oscillospiraceae bacterium
TGCATCATGGGGGGAGTTGGGTATATGGGTATACGCCTTATTTTTGGTGTCGTGTTATTGCTCCGCCGAATATTGCTCCGCCGAATAAGTGTTGCATTCGCACCTTTACAGTGCCTCGCGCAGTAGCTGTATTATTTTCTTCTCCTCCCGCGACACTTTCACTTGGGACAGCCCCAGCACCGCCCCGGTCTGTTGCTGTGACATATCGCGGTAATAGCGGAGGTATATTATCTGCCGCTGGCAGTCGTCAAGCCCTGTGATGGCTTCGTTTAGGGCAATTTTGTCGGTAAGCATATCCAAAGTGGAGGATGTGTCCGGCAACAGCTCCCCAAGTGCCACCCCGTCGCCGCCGGATGACTCCCCAACCGGCTCGGATAGGGAAGTGATTGGGGTGGCTGCCTCAAGGGCGCGGACAAGCTCTTCTTCGGAGATTTCGCAATATTCCGCAAGCTCGGAAATACGGGGCTCCCGCTCCAAGATTTTGGTCAGTTCCTCTTTCATCTTCATGATGTGGATGCTTTGCCGCTTGATGTTGCGGCTGATTTTTATTGGACCATCGTCACGCAAAAATCGCTTTATCTCGCCGATAATCAGAGGTACGGCATAGGTGGAAAACACTGTATCATATGAAAAATCAAAGCTGCGTGCCGCCTTTATCATGCCGATTGTGCCAATTTGCACAAGGTCTTCGTACTCCACGCCGCGGTCACGGAAACGGAGGGCAATGCTTTTCACAAGCCCCAGGTTACTGCTGATAATTTCCTCAAGAGCAGCCTCGTCACCATCGGCGATTTTTTTCAATAATATGTGGTTTTGACTGTTGTCGCCCATGTGTTTTGGGGTGTTGAGCATCCTAACATAAACAGGTGCAAAAAAATAAATGCAACAGATGGTCAGGAAGGTTATTATCAACATACCTTTCTACGAGAATTTCTTGTGCAGGGTCACGGTTGTGCCTTTGCCTGGGGTGGAGTGAACGCGAATACGGTCGCAAAAGCTCTCCATAATAGCAAAGCCCATGCCCCCGCGCTCCCCGCCCGGGTCGGTGGTATACAGGGGCTGGCGGCAACGCTCGATGTCCTCGATACCGCAACCTTTGTCACGGATTTTGATGGACAAACTGCGGTCGCTAAAAAGTTTTGCGGTTATGTAGACCGTGTTGTTCCCTGTCATGCCACGATAGCCGTGAATGATGGAGTTTGTCACCGCCTCGGACACTGCGGTGCGAATGTCCGCAAGCTCCGGGACGGTAGGGTCAAGCTGTGCCACAAAAGCGGACACCGTTTGCCGTGCAAAGCTCTCGTTTTCTGATTTCGCCGCAAGAACCATGGCAAACTCGTTGATGGTAGTTTTCTTCATTTTGCCTTCTCCTTTGTGCTTTTTATCACTTCGATAAATTTGTGTGTTCCTGCAAGTCGGATGATTTTTTCCACTTGCTCGGTTGGTTCGATTAGCACCAATTTTGCCCCAATATTTTGCGCTTTGGTGTACCGCCCAAGGATTAACCCCAGTCCTGCGCTGTCCATAAAGTCAATATCCCCAAGGTACAAGGCGACTTTTTCGGGGCGCTGTGCCAGTATTTCTTGGTCGATTTCCTCTCGCAGGTGGGGAGCGTTGTGGTGATCCACCTCCCCAAGCAGACGACAGGTGAGGGTGCCGCCGCTGTATTCTATTTCAACAGATGATGTTTTTAGCATATGTTCCTCCAAACAAAAGACAGGCTATATCATAATGATACAGCCTGTCCTGTGTGTATTTTGTCAATTGTTGGCGGTGGGTGAAAATATTTACTCGCCTTTTCAAGAATTACATTTTTATGCGTTGTGCAAGCCTCTAACCTTTTTCGCTTTGACTACAATAAAGCCAGCCAGCGCACCAAGGGTCAGCACAACCAAAGCAATAACCGAGCCATTTGCAAGGGTCAATCCTGTTGGAGTGTGCCAAATGTGATAGTTCACAAAGTCAACACGGCTACCGGTGCTTGGGTTTGTAGGTTCAATAGGGTCGCCGATATAAGTAGGCATAAGAATATAATGCCAGCCCGGTCCTGTTGTAGCAGAGTTTGTCACAGTACCGCCGTTAATAGACCAAGATGGCGTATATCCCTCCACAGGGGTTTCGGTGACAATAAATCGTGTGCCGACAGGGGCGTTTATAACAAAACTCCAACCATGCGCCAACTGAATATTGATGGTATCTCCGTTAAAGAACCAAAGGTAATAATATTGCCCTTCTCTTCGGTATTGGACAGGAGGTAAAACAGGGTCACCGTTTGCATCAAAAATAAATCCGTAGAACCACATATCCGGAAAACCCATGAACATATAATCATCGCAACAATAATAACACCATACATAACCTGTTCCCGAACTACCGGGGTAGAAGAAAACATGGTCAAGCTGTAATGTTATGGCAAAGTTAAACAAGCGGGTTCTGTCGCCAATAATGTCGCCGTCCACTGTTTTTGTAACTACCATTGCGCCGTTTTCGCTATGATAGTTTAGCGTATACGTGTTTTGGAAAATCATTTCTGTCACTTTGACCCCAACTGCCGGGTGCGCCGCCTGACCCTGTGCAAGATAGTTCCCGCAAATCACCGCTACTTCTCTGGTAACATAGCGAACATAAAATTCGCCGGATGGCGCATCGTACGCAACGTACACATTTAGATAAAATTGCATTTGTGAGAAAGTAGGCGAACTCCAGCCGCTACCCGGGGTAATGTATCCGTCACCCCAATAAAAACAGTCATGCTCCCAAACACGGAAAACATATCTTCCCGTAGCTGTCCAATTCATATCAGCAAGAATGTTACCGGACACCATATATCGGGTTGTAATGCCGTTTGCTGTTGTTCCCGCACCGGTTGCAATGGGGATAAGAATCGGGTCTGTTGCGGTGGTAATCTCGGGTGCGTCAAGTACCGCAGGCCAATTTGCGTTAGTGGGCAGGATACCATTCCAACTAACAAAGTCCGCAAAGAAAGCAAAATGCACATTTGTGGGGATAACAGTACCCACAGGGGTCAGTAAACGCTTGGTAATTGTCACTTCAACGCCATCGGGCGCAGGGATGTAATCATATGCGTCGCCGCGAGCGTTAATATCCCAGTTGTTCAGCAAATGGGTAGTTGCCGAGGTATTTTCTGACGCAATATTTGTAAGTAAATCAGCAGTTTCGTGCGGAATAAACACTCCGTTACCCGCTCTGTTGCCGCTGAAAACTGCATATTCACCGATATTTAGCCCAGGGAAATCTGTGGCATAAAAATGATAATATGGTGTGCGGGCAGTAGCCACATGACCGCCATAGTAAATTCCGCCGCCGTCGTAGCCTGCATGGTTGTTTGTGATAGAACCGCGAATAACATTAAGCGTACCCACTGGAAATGGAAAACCAATAGCAGAAGTATCCATGAAATAAAAGCCACCACCGTTTTCTACCGCAGTATTGCCAGTTACCAAACCATCGTAAAACTCTACATAACTACCAACTGACATCACACCTCCACCGGACACCGAAGCGGTATTCCCGCTTATTTCACCGCCATTTATATACAAATTTACACTTTGGTAGCCCAGTCTAATTGCAGCAATTCCAGCACCATTATCTGATGTGTTTCCGCTTATTATGCCACCATTTATAAATATATTAGATGGGTATTGGTCTGTGGATGTAGCAATTATTCCACCACCAAATCCTCCTAACCCTGCTCCAGTTAAAGCACGAGCACCAGTGGAATAATTGTCAATTATATAACCCCCATTCATTATGAATGTTGCACCTTCAACTTCCACACCAGCCCCACCTGTATAAGCTCCCCATCCCAAATAGCTTGAGCCAGCATTTTTAATCGTTCCTGCATTCATGATAAATGTAGAGTTGTCATGAACATATACAACACCTGAACGACCTTGTCCATCAAGGGTCGGTCCGTTTAATGTAACAGGAAAAGCAGAACAAATATGTAATATTACAGTCCAGGAAGAAATTAGATTTGTCTTGGTTATAGAATATTGTCCCGAAAATTTCACTCTATGTGTTGTACTACCAGTAATCATTATTGCTGATTCACTATCTGTTGTCAATTCTATATCATCTGTAAGTATTATGTTAATTCCATCGTATGTTGATGGCAAAGTGCCGTATATATTCCCAAGTGCTTGACGCAACTCACCTTCGGTCGAAACATAAATATCAAAATATAAGTAATTTCCATTGGCTGGCACAATGCCGCTGTTCGGGCTTGCGTTGCCCTCAATTGCACCAATTTGCCACGCACCGAACGCGCCAAAAAGCACCACAAATGCCAGTAATAAAGCAAACTGCCTTTTCATTAAAATTTTGTTTTTCATGTTTTTTCCTCTTTGTTGTGATTATAATAAAGTTACACCACAGTATAGCATATGGGGTGGTGTATGTCAAGGGCGGGGCGAGATTATTGCGAAAATTTACGGTTTGGCAATATTATTGGGGGATAGTGGGTATGGTGGAAATGTTGGGTGGGTTTTTGATTTTTTGACCTTAATCCCCTTCCTTGGGAAGGGGTGGCACGAGCATAGCGAGTGACGGGGTAGGATAATGGCACAAACACGACACCAAAACTCAAAATCTTTCGTTCCACACCTACCCCGTCTTGCGACAATGGCGGTCGCAATCCACCCCTTCCCGAGGAAGGGGATTAAGGGCGGGTGGCGGTGGTGTTCGTGCATTTTCGTGTCCGTTCGTGGTTAAACGCCCTTGACCTTCTTCCCCTCTGGGGAGGGGTGGCAATGCGTAGCATTGACGGGGTGGCTTGTGTTGTGGGCGAACATAGTTCGCCCCTACGGCGTTTTGCCTGTATCGTTCGGGCGGACGACCGCGGGCGGTCGTCCCTACGGGTGCGGTGGGAAACGTTCAAATAGGCGACTACAGCTACATAGACGCCAACCCCTCCAATGTCCTTTCAATCGACTCCAACAGCGCACGATATTTCGTCAGCTTTTCCTGCTCTTTTTCGATGACGGCAGGGGGGGCTTTGGCGACGAAGCCTGCGTTGCCCAGCTTGCCCTGTACCATTGCGATTTCGGCAAGGGCTTTTTTTCGCTCCCCTTCCAGTCGCTCGACTTCTTTTTCTATGTCCATTAGCTCCGCCATGGGGATGTACACCACCGCGGTAGGGGTGACAATGCTCACGTCATCCGCGCGGGGGGTGTAGCTCTCGGCGAAAGTCACTCCCGATTCAGCCGCACCTGCCATTTTCTCGAAGAATGTGGCGGTTTCGCTGTTGTACACGTCGGTGCGGGTGGTGACGATTGTTAGCGGCACACGCTTGCCCATGGGCACTTTCATCTCGGCGCGGCGGTTGCGAATGGCACGAATGCACTCCACCAATGCCGCCATACGCTCCTCCTCTTCGGGAAAGCAAAGCTCGGCGCGGTGAGTGGGGTACGCCGCCACCATCACACTACCGCTATTCGGGCGCAAGTGCTGCCACAGCTCCTCGGTGATGAACGGCAGGAATGGATGCCACAGCTTCAATAGCTCGCCCAACACATAATCAAGCACGCCCACCGCAACAGCTTTGCGGTCAGCGTTATCATCAAACAGGCGGGGCTTGGCAAGCTCAATGTACCAGTCGCAGAAAATATCCCATGTGAAGTCGTACAGTTTGGCGTGGGCTACTCCAAGCTCGAATCCGTCAAGATTTTCGCCCACCTCACGTACTAATTTGTTCAGCAGGGACAAAATCCAGCGGTCGGCAAGTTCAAGATCTTTCGTAGGGGCGAGGTCAACTCGCCCGCCAGTTGAATCTCCCACGTGCATCATCACAAAGCGGGCGGCGTTCCACAGCTTATTGTTAAAGTTTCGCCCCGCCTCAATCCGCTCGTCAGACATACGCATATCAGCACCCGGCGCACTGCCACCAACAAGGGCAAAGCGGAGGGCGTCCGCCCCTTGGTTGCCGATGACTTCCAGCGGGTCAATGCCGTTTCCTGCGGACTTGGACATTTTTTTGCCCTCTGCATCTCGCACAAGTCCGTGCAAAAACACAGTATCAAAAGGCACGTCACCCATCAGCGCCTGCCCCATGACAACCATGCGCGCCACCCAAAAGAAGATAATATCATACCCTGTCACAAGGGTGGAGGTGGGATAGCGGAGGGCAAGCTCCTCCGTTTTTTCGGGCCAGCCAAGGGTGGAAAATGGCCACAGGGCAGAGGAAAACCAGGTGTCCAGCACGTCCTCGTCCTGTCGCACCGCGCCACCGCATTTTGGGCAAGCGGAAATATCCTCCCGTGCCACTTCCATAGCTCCGCAATCGTCGCAATAGAACGCGGGAATCCGATGACCCCACCATATTTGGCGGGAAATGCACCAGTCACGCAGGTTGTTCATCCAGTTGAAATAGGTCTTCTCGAACCGCTCAGGTTTGATGGCAATATCGCTGTTTTCCACCGCGCTGATGGCAGGGTCGGCGAAAGGTTGCATCCGCACGAACCATTGGTCGGAAGTCATTGGCTCAACCACTGCGGAACAGCGGTAGCAA
>WQSD01000071.1 GCA_009788105.1 Oscillospiraceae bacterium
GGCGTACCGTCATTGGTAGGCGTACCATCATTGGTAGGCGGTGGTGGTGGCGGAGCAGGGGTATACAACAATTCACACCAGCAGTCATCAAAATCATCGTCGCAAGTTTCGCAATCGTCCTCGCACTCGCAGTCAACAGTTTCAAACAACGGAATGAACGCACCTAAAGACACAAATTGGTCATACCCAGCTGCTGTTTGGAACCAACCACTGGTAGCTTCAAGGCGAATAAAACGAGTAGTTACCGGTTCGTCGAATTCAATGAAAACCGGATATGGAGGAGCATTTGCGCTTGTATATTCACCATGGATTGGAACATGCGGGAAATATTCAGCGCGGGCTTCTGGTGTTTCGTTAGTACGAAGCGGTGCAGGGGCAGAAGGAATTAACGCAACTCGCTCCCACTCGCCAGGCTCAAGAAATTCATCTCCGCCAGGCCACCCATTGCCTGTAGAATCGTGTACAGCAATATGACCAGCAAGAATACGACCGTTTGAACCGTCACGAGTAACTAAAATAAGTCCGGTTAGAGTAAGTTCAGTTCCCATGTCGATTTCTAAAAAGAATGGTGTTTCCTCGCTGGCAGTACCATCCGGAGCAACCCACGCAGTGTGCCAAATGGTAGCATCTCCTGAAATGTGAGTATGCAATACATTTGTGGGGAGAGAGTTGCCGTGAAAGTCACTGGCACGAGCATCAAAGGTTGCGAATATTCTTGGTGTCCAATATGCTTCCCATTCTGCTTCATCGGCGGACGAAACAATAGCAAATGATGTAAGTAATATAACTACAACAAGAGCCAAAGTTGAAAGTTTTAATGTCTTTTTCATAAGGTTTTTCTCCTTTTTGGAAAGAATTTTTTGGGTGCAATATCTTTGCGAACAGCATTTACCACAAAGCATTTTTTACATAAAATATACACCCTTTACAAATATAATACACTATATTTTTACTTTTGTCAATAGTTTTATTGAAAAAAACGAAAAAACCGAACTCAGAACAAAACAACCCCACAGCAACTATTACTGAAAATTAACATTTTTTAATCATGTTCGGTATTGACAAAAACTGAATTTGTGATATAATATGATGTACGGAGGTTAATTTTATGAAAAAAATCTTTGCAACCCTTGTTTTGTTGCCCCTGGTGTTTCTCTTTGCTTGCAGTGACGCACCACCCGCGACAACTGACAACGACCAAAACCAGACTTATCAGCCTGGAAAAAACGATGATATATCCGATGATATATCAAGGGGTCAAGACCCGGTGATTGAGCTACTAAATGTAACCGAAGCCTTGGAAATATTCGCCGAAGGTGTAGAGGCACAAGTTTTTGATATAGAAACCGGGATAAGATTTCGCATAATGCGAACTACCGGCGGGTATAACACCCTTGCCGACGTCGAGCCACTTACTGTAGCAGACACCGAAAATATGCTGTACATAGCAGGCGGAACTTGGAATATCCGCCCAAGAGCCGTGATTGTCACTGTTCAAGGCAGACATATCGCCGGCTCGATTATGCCTTTCCCTCACTCAGGTTGCGATGACAACCCACATGGTGTTATCGTTGACAATCGGAATGGAGCAACCGGCAGAGGCATAAACCTTAACAGCATTCGCGACAACGGAATGACAGGAGTAGTTGACATTTATTTTTTCAACAGTTTAATCCCCGGGCTTAACAGAATCAACGAAAGACATCAAGAAATGGTGCTTGAAGCGTACGAATTCGACGGATTTACATATGATGACTAAAAAAGCAAAGTCTGTAATTCTGTTGCTTGTTTGTTTACTGCTTGTCGCTACATTTTCTATTAGCATTTACGCAAGAAACGCAAATATTGCAGAAGATTATCAGCTTAATATCTATCGTGCACGAGTGGTCGAAGTCACCAATCGTGAGGTGCATGGCACCACTGTGCAAACTGTAACCATTCGCATTTTGAACCGCGATTTGCGCGGCACAGAGGCAACAATCAACAACACCTTGACAGGAAACTATATCTACCTGTCGCCTGGAAATCGCATTATTGTACACGCCGAACTTGACACACAAGCCGACCAGCACTCCTTTTTCTTCGAGGGTGTCGACCGCCAAAGTCCGATTTTATGGATGGTTTTGATTTTCGTGATTTGTGTTATTGCAGTCGGTAAGACAAAGGGGATTAAATCGCTGATTTCCCTTGCTGCAATAATTTTACTAATTATTTTCGGGCTTATTCCGTTGCTTTTGCGTGGATATGACCCAATAATTCTGTCTATATTAGCCTGCATACTTGCCACAATAATCAATTTTGGCATATGCTTTGGCATTAGTAAAAAATCAATTTCTGCTACCATTGGTGTTGCAGGAGGTTTGGTTATCGCGGGGGTTGTTGCGTATGTTTTTAGTGCAATTACCCGTGTAGGCTTTGCACATGGCGATGCCCAAATGTTGCAGTATCTCCCCGGGGGAAGCGGATTCAACTTCCGTGGTTTACTCTTCGCAGGTATTATCATAGCCACTCTTGGAGCGTGCTTAGATGTAGCAATTTCGATTTCCTCATCATTAACTGAAATAAGAACACAAAATCCAAATGCATCTGACAAAGACCTGATTAAATCAGGGTTCAACATTGGTCGTGACATAATGGGCACTATGGTAAACACTCTAATTTTGGTTTATACCGGCTCTTCTCTTTCGACTATTTTGATACTAATTGGATTTGACATGGGCTTTAGCGAAATTATCAACCTACAGTCTATTGCCACCGAAATAATCAGTGGTATTTCCGGCAGTATGGGACTTATATTTGTTATTCCGGCCACAATCTTTGCCTTTATTTTCATTAACAGAAAAGGAGCAAGCAATGAATCACAACCCGAGAACAAAACCTGTGAAAAAGACACTCCGCCTTGTGCTGATTAGTTTGGTCATTCTTGTTATGATAGCTACCTCTTTTAATGTTGTCGCCTGCCCCCACTTTGATGAATTCGGGCGGGAATATTGGCTTTTTTATGGACACACACGTGCGTCAATAATGTTTAGATACCCAAATCATTTCCACCAAATGAGCATCGCCATGGATGAGGACACATTTGAAACAGACAGAACGGAGATTTACAGCGAATCTTTCGAGTTTCCCGTGCTTGGCGCTCCTCTTTGGGGTGAAGTAGAGAACTTCCAGTT
The DNA here is from genome assembly GCA_009788105.1 of Oscillospiraceae bacterium. Lineage (GTDB taxonomy): Bacteria > Bacillota > Clostridia > Oscillospirales > CAG-272 > WQSD01. The sequence goes on from WQSD01000071.1 coordinate 3,174, forward strand.
TGACATTTCCAGAATTGAAGTCACAGGGCAAGAATTTCAGTTAAATATTCGATTCGAGAATACAATCGCCGCCGCTCGCGCCTCTCGCGGTGCAGACAGCGAAGATTTTGTGTACACCATATTTGTGACTAATTTGCTGAATGACGAGGATGATGTTCGTCTGCTAAATGCACAAAACAGAATAACCGCAAACGATTTTGCTTTGGCTGTCCCTGAAATATTTCTTGTTTCCGCCCGATTTGATTACCGCTACGAGCTTATGCAGTACCGCGTGAATATTTACGAGTTTTACGACCCGGTAGAGGTGCGGGTTTTTGGTGCAACAAATACCAACAATGTTGTAGCGATAAACATCGACGGCGACATGGAAACAGCAGAAAAAATCGGCGTGATATACAACCACTATATTGGTGCATATGCTTTTTATGTAAGCCACCCCGGCACATATATTTTGGTGCATGGTGATTTTGATTTAGGCGACTTGGTGAACGTTCCGGATTTACATGCTCCAAATAATCCCGCTGAAACTCCAAATAATCCTGCCGAAACCCCAAATAATCCCGCCGAAACCCCAAATAATCCTATCGAACCCCCAAATAATCCTACCGAAACTCCAAATACAAACCCTCCACAAAGCGAATCAAATACAAACCCTCCGCAAACAAACAACCCATACAATTCAAACGACCCATACACTCAAAGAAGTTTTGCCCTTGTGTTTATAGTAATACCAGTCGCAACTGTAGTTATTGCGGGGGGCGTTTTTGGCGTGATAATGTCAAAAAAGAGTCGAGTTGGTTAAACTTTTTCATTTTTTTCAATTTTTTCAAATTTTAGCTTGTTTACCACTTGACAAAAGCAAAATTACTCGCTATAATAAGATATTCATGGGGGTGTTGAATAAAGATGGAACGAGGTCAATCATGTTTCAATCTCGTTTTTCTGGTTTTTCAAAAACCGTTGATACACAACGGTTCATGTTTTTGAAAAACCAGAAAAATACGCTCCGAGCGGAAAACCACCGCTCATCCGCCGAGATATTCAACACATTCATTTATCAACCTGTATAAGGAGCCAACACCAACTATATGGACATTGGCAGTATATTAACCATAATCGCCATCGCTATCCTTATCCTGTTTTCAGGGTTTTTGGGAGCGGTGGAAATTGCATTTGTCGCACTTAACCGCATTCGTATCAAAACCATGGCAGAAGAAGGCTCGAAGCGCGCTAAATTGACCCTGCGATTGTACGAGGACTATGACAACCTGCTTTCCACCTGCCTTGTGCTGAACAATATTGCCCTGATTACGGCGGCAAGTATCTCTACCCTGCTTTTTGTTCGGCATTTTGATGACTATGGCACTTTGCTGTCCACTATCGTTATCACCATTGTCGCTTTGATTTTCGGCGACATCACCCCCCGCAGTATGGCGAAGGCGTCGGCAGACAGATTTGCCCTTTTCGCCTCTCCCATCATGCACTGGATGATTGTGCTTCTTTTTCCGATTAACTGGATTTTCGCTAAATGGAAACTGCTGATGGGGAAAATCTTTAAGGCAGAAACCACTCTTACCTACACCGAAGAAGAGATTTTGTCCATTGTTGACGAAGCTGAGGAAGAGGGGGCGATTGATGAAGAGGACATGGAGCTGATTCACAGCGTTATCGAGTTCAACGACCTTTTCACCGAAGATATTCTTACTCCCCGAACGAAAATCGTTGGGGCGCATGATGATGTTAGCATTGACGAGCTTGCGGAGGTGTTTTTAGAATCAGGGCATTCTCGTATTCCTTTGTACAAAGAAAGCCTTGATGACATTACCGGCATTGTTCATATGCGCGACTTTTTGCAGCTGATGATTAAGCGGGACCAAAGTGTGGCTGATATTATCACGCCGCCCACTTTTGCCGCACCCTCTATGAAAATCAGCGACCTGTTCAAGATGATGCAAAAGCAAAAGGTACTCATGGTTATTGTCACTGACGAGTACGGCGGCACAGCCGGCATGGTGACAATGGAGGACATACTTGAGGAACTTGTAGGGGATATTTGGGACGAGTTTGACGAAGTTGTGGAGGACATTGTTCTTATGAGCGACGGGGAGTATCGTGTTCTATGCTCCGCCTCTATTGATGATTTGTTTGAAGAGCTATCCCTTGACGAGGACGAAGATATTGAAGCCCACACGGTAGGCGGCTGGATTATGGACAAATTAGAGCATATTCCCGAAGTAGGCGACAACTTTATTTATCGTAACTTATCTGTAACAATCACCAAGGCAGACGACAAAATGGCACTTGAGTGCGTTATTACAGTAACATCAACTGACACAGAAGAAGAAAGGCATCAGAAATGATGCCTTTCAATTTGCAGGAAACCCTTAAAACACCTTGGGGCGTTGCCCCAAACCCCACGACCTTGACCTTTCTTTTGACCTTGAGCTTGTTCTTCTTGTCTGCATTATCTGACGCTAAATTGAATATACTTGTACAAATAACAAAAACGAGGTTTTCATGAAAGACATGAGCCAAAAACAGCATATATCAAAAGGACTTACTGCCGCAGAGGTTATAAAGTCACGGGAAACACACGGAAGCAACGGCCTGGAAAGTGCCGCCAAAACCTCGTTTTTTCGCAAGTTTATTGGCAACCTTAGCGACCCGATTATTCGTATACTTCTTATCGCCCTGACCCTGAATATTGTCCTGACTATCCGCAACATCGAGTGGGCAGAAGTCATTGGTATCGCCGCCGCTATCACCATTGCCACCCTTGTGTCCACCATATCAGAACATGGAAGCGAAAAAGCATTCGAGCGGCTTCGCCAGTCCTCGGCATCTTTGCCGTCAAAGGTTATGCGGGACGGCGAGATACAGGAAATTTCAGAGGACCAGCTTGTGGTGGGTGATATTGTCTACCTTTCCGCAGGGGACAAAATCCCTGCAGACGGCCGTGTGATTTCAGGGGAAGTGCGTGTTGACCAGTCCGCCCTTACGGGAGAAAGCCGTGAGATTCGCAAACGCGCCGCCGAGGATAATATCCCCCCATTTGACCTTGAGTCTGCCGACTGTCTTTTCCGCGGGTCGCTGGTGTGTGATGGCAGTTGCGTTATGGAAGTTGTGCGGGTTGGGGAAGCCACTCTGTATGGCAGTATCGCCACCGAACTTGGTCAAACCACCAGAAAAAGCCCGCTTAAACTTCGTCTTGAAAAGCTGGCACGCTCTCTTAGCCGTATTGGCTACGCCGCAGGAGGAATTGTTGCCGCCGCCTATCTGTTTAATGTGTTGGTTATCAGCAATAACTTTGACTGGAATATTATCTCCCACTATATCACCGACTTTGGG
>WQSD01000072.1 GCA_009788105.1 Oscillospiraceae bacterium
GTGGCGACTGAGCTTGATTTTGCGGTCGGTGATTAGCTCGCGAAGTCGCTCCTGCTTCTCCTGAAACTGCTCCACGCTGTTCATTGGCTCCCACTGAAAGGGTGTGTGGGGCTTTGGCACGAAACAGGACACCGACACCCCCACTTCCGGCGGACGCCCACCTTTGGGGCGGTTAGGGTTGGCGTAATAGCACTCTAATGCGGTGCGGGCAAGGGCGGCGATGCCCTCGATGTCCTCTTCCGTTTCGGTAGGCAATCCAATCATAAAATACAGCTTGACGCTGTTTTTCCCCGCACCGAAAACAAGTGAGCAGGCGTTTTTGATATGCTCCTCGGTGATGTCCTTGCGGATGGCGTCCCGCAGTCGCTGTGTTCCCGCCTCCGGGGCAAAAGTGAAAGAAGATGACCGCACCTTGAGGACACGCTCCATCAATTCGGGGGTAAGTGCGTCCGCCCGCTGTGAGGGCAAGCTGAGGTTCACACGGCAGTCTTTTGTCCAGGCAAGCAGACCGTCGGTAAGGTGATCCAGTCCCTTGTAGTCGGACACCGACAGGCTGGCAAGACCAATCTCGTCATAGCCTGTGTTGGCATAGGTTTCTTTGGCATGACGGAGCAAAGTTTCTACCGACCGCTGGCGGATAGGGCGATACGCCGCCCCTGCTTGGCAAAAGCGACAGGCTCGCCCACACCCACGCTGAAGCTCAAGGGTGATTCTGTCCTGCACCACCTCAATATTCGGCACAATGGGGGCGGTTGGGAAATAGCCGCTGTCAAGGTCACGAAGCACCCGCTTTTTCACCGGATAGCTCGCCCCATGCGAGGGGGTGTATTCGGCAACTGTGCCGTCGGCGTTGTACGTAACGGTGTACAGCGAGGGAATGTAAATCCCCTCGATTTTTGCGGCGGCGACAAGAAAATCGCCACGTGTCGCTCCGCTTTTTTTCATGGCGACATACAAGTCGCACAGCTCGGGCAACGCCTCTTCTGCGTCGCCTACAAGGAAAAGGTCGAAAAAATCCGCCACAGGCTCAGGGTTCAGCGTTCCCGGTCCTCCGCCAATGACAAGAGGATGCTCCTCTCCGCGGTCAGCCGCCAAAAGCGGCAACCCTGCCAATTCAAGCATATTCACAATGTTAGTGTACGACAGCTCATATTGCAGCGAAAAGCCGATGAAATCATGATGGGCAATGCTTTCTCCGCTTTCAAGGGCGAACAGAGGAATGGCGTTCTGCCGCATGGCATCTTCCATGTCGTGCCATGGGGCAAAAGCCCGCTCACACCATGTGTCAGCGCGGGAATTCAGCAGTCCGTATAAAATCCGCATGCCAAGATTGGACATACCAATTTCGTATACATCAGGAAAGCACAGGGCAAAGCGAATGTCTACTTCTGATGGGTCTTTTGTGACCGCACCGAACTCGCCGCCTACATAGCGACCGGGCTTGGTGACAGATTTAAGAATGGGGGATAGGTTCATGAGGATTTTCTTTCTAACACAAAAGGGCTTACGCCCTTTTGTCAGAGTGAAGAAAAAGGTCAAAGTCGTGGGCTATGCTCCCACACCGCACAAGTTTTTTGTAAAAAACTTGACTAAAAACTTTTTCTCACAAAAGCATGAAATGTTTTTGTACCAAAGTTTTTGAGGTTCTTAGGAACTTTTTTCAAAAAGCCCTAAGTGGGGTTTGGGGCAACGCCCCAAGGTGTTTTAGGTTTTTCTTCAGTCTGACAAAAAGGCTTACGCCCTTTTGTTATTTTCACAAATATAATTTAGTAAACACCACTACAGGCAACATCCAAAACAGCTGGAACAGCACCACATAAATGGACGGCACAGCGGTAATTGTGCCAAGCACCACAATACCCACAGTAATTACGGCGGCGGCAACAACCGCTAAGTGCTTCATTGTTCCGTTCATTTTGATGATTTGCAGTACACGGTTACACATGGCAATAGTTTTCAGCAAAGATTTCGCCGAACGTCGTGAAACCACGCCGCTGTCAAGGCTTTCTTCAACTGTGGTAATCTGTGCGTTGTCATTGCATCGTAAAATCCGTATAGGATACTTTGATAGCGGCACACGCTGGTCAAGCATAACATCATCAATGTTCGGGTCAAGAGTCTTTATCCCAAGGCACATACCCGATTTATACAAAGACTTAATAATATCAACACATTCAGGGTCCATGCGATAATCCACATACAACTTTGAGGCAAGTGTGCCGCCAATAGACACGTGCATGATGGAAATTTGCCGCTCCCGCATAATTGTGGGGTCGTCTGCGTCAACAGACGGCTCGAATCCAAGTCCCCGCATATAATCAAAGTTCCCCATATGCACACTTATTCCATCAACTGCAAGATGAACTCCGCCACGCCCCATTTCGATAATATCAACATCTTTCGAGTGACCAATATCCTTTGTTGCAACAGCAAACACATCGGACAAAGGTCCGCCTAACTTGTTATATGCACTGCCAATGTTATACAGCACAGTATCAATTCGAGTATCCTTGCCATACAGGCGCATACTCTTCACCTTCACCCCCTGCGGAGGGAAAATGTCCCGGTCGTTGAAGGATATAACAGAGGCATTTGCATACTCTTCAAGAGATGCCTCACCGATAATTGCGCTGTCTGTATGTGCCGCCTTGCGAGCGGCGGAGTAAAAGGGGAAACTATAGGTTAAAAAAGCGGAGAGAGGGAGCGCAAACATAAGCATTACATGAGCAGTCGTAATCGCCACGAAAAATCCGCCAACTTCGTCGAAATAAAATCCTAATGCAAAGGTTATCAAGGCAAGGAACGCGGCGAAAAACACAACACGCGAAGTCGTTCCGGAATAGCTGGGTTCTCTTGCGTTTCGCTTGGCAAAATTAGAGATAAAGTTTGAACGAGAGATGCCAAAAATATGGTCGCCCTCTTCAAGGTGATTGCTGAACGCCTCTGCTTCAAGTTCGCTATTTGCAGCCGATAGCCTTGACACCGCAAATTTTGGACGAGCAGAAGAAATAATGCGGAAACTGACAATTTCACGCTTTAGGTTGATGCGAGTATAGTACATGGTTAGGAACGCACCAAAAGCCAATGGTAACACAAAGAATGTTGTGCCGTGAATCTCCCCAAAGGCTAACGCCGAAATTTGGTGTAGAATATTCAAAATAAAGGAGAAAAGCAACACCGCTTCAGGGGTGAATCTGCCACGGCTTATGCTTATAGCACCATGGGACATTTCACGAAAGGCGACTGCTCCGCATAACAGGGTCAACTGTAGCACAAAAATCAGATGGAAAATCGGCTCTACATTTGAATTAACAATATTCGGCAAACTACCGCCGGTGAATTCAATGAAAAACTCGAACAAAAAGACTAACGCAAGCAATGACAGGGAAAGTAGCAGGCGAATAGTGGCAGAGGCATATCGCTTGTTGTATCTCCGCATGAATTCATCGTTTTGCTCGGTGGAATCATATTCAATTAGGTTGTCACTTTCGACAACGCTTCCTGCGTCGTCAATATCTTTACGGATTTCTTTGACTTTTTCTTTGCCAAGTTGACTTTCAAGCTCGTTTTGCATATTGAAAATCATCATCAGATTCACATCTGACTCGTCAAGGTCGGAAAAGTCCGGGTTAGCGGCATCCCCCAAGTCCTCCGCCCCGTCAGACAAGGTAAGCCCGTCTTCCCCTTGGGTGACAGCAAGGTCGTCATCGTCAAAGTCCACATTATCTGTTGCAACAAGGCTGGTTTCTTCGTTAGACCGGTAATATTCTTCTGCCTCTGCCTCTGCTATCTCGTCGAACTCGCCTGCTTCGTCGTTTTCTGTGTAATTTTCGGTTGCCGTCACCTCTTCAGAAATTTCGTCGGCAGAAGGTGCGTGGTGTGCCTCTTGCTCAGGTGTTGCTTGTTCGATGGCTTCTTCTTTGTTGTAAAAAGGAGCAATATCGGGAAGTTCTTCGTTGTCTTGCTCTGCGTCATAAAGGGTGCGTCCCTCCTCCTCGGAGCGACTTGCGGCAACAAGCCCCGCAAGCCTTGCAAGCTCTGCGAATTCAGCGGCAGCTGTCCTTTCTGCGGCAGTTGAATCTTCGGTTACTTCTTGCTCGCTTTCAGTTCCGTTTGCTGTCGGAATGCCTTCTTCATCCAAAGAAATCTCCCCCGTCAGCGCCTTTTTTTCTAACTCGTTAATGTATTCTTCTGCACGATGAATACTTTCGGTCAAAGTGTCCGTAAGGGTTGGCGGTCGCCCCTCTTCCTCTGCGGCACTGGTTTTATACTGGCTAATATCGCCAAAATCCAGCAGGTCATCTTCCTGCTGTGCCTTGTCTGATTTTTTTGTAGAGAAACGGAACGAAGCCATTGGAGTGGGCTTTGCTGTACTTTCTGCATCGATTTCAGAATGGTTCGAGTTGCCTGAAATATAAACAGCAGGCTCTTTTTTCTCCACTCTCTCGGTAGAGGGCTTCATATCATTGCTTAACGCCTTCAGTCGATCAAGAAGCTCCTCGGCTGTAAGTTCTTTGTTCTTGTCCATAATATCTCCTAATTATTCTCGTTCCTTTGCTTTGCTCCCTCAGTGAGAAGAACAGCGGCAGCACAGGACACGTTCAAGCTACTAACTTTGCCGTACATAGGGATTGATAGGATAAAATCGCATCGCTCTTTGGTCAGGCGGGACAAACCTTTGCCCTCGCCTCCAACAACTATGGCGACTCCTCCGGTCATTTCGGTTTTATAATATGGCTGACCGCCTGCGTCCGCGCCGTAAATCCACAGNCCCGCCTTTTTCAGCTCTTCGATAACATTAGGAATACTTGACACCCGTGCCACCGGAATGTGGGCAGACGCCCCTGCGGAAGCCTTTGCGGCGGTGGGTGTCACGCCTGTGCCACCATGTTTGGAGATTATCACCCCATGCACTCCTGCCGCCTCGGCACAACGCAACAATGCTCCAAGATTTTGCGGGTCTTGAACCCCCTCGGCAACAAGGAGATAGGGAGCATCTCCCGCAGTAGCAAGAATGTCGGCAACACTTGTGTATTCTCGCTCGGCGACAATGGCAACCACCCCTTGATGTGATGACTTTCCGCACATTCTGGTGAGAGCATCTGTGGTCACTTGCGTGACCGGGACACCTCTACTGCGTGCGACGGCAACAATCTCTTGCAGAGTGCTGTCCCATTCGCCTTTGCGAACATACAGTTTATCCACCCCGCTTTCAGAGCGGAATAACTCGGCTACAGGGTTGCGCCCATAGATTGAATTTTCGTTTATATTAGGCATATTTCCTCGATTGAACATAACTATACATATATATCATACCATAAAAAACGAATTTTGTACAGCCTTTTTGCGATTTTTTTATAAAAGTCTTGAAATTCGACTTGAATTCGACTTAATAATTTCAAAAAGACTTGCATTTTTAAGTTGAAAATGATATAATATTATATGACTATCGTGTTAGCTCATGAAACAACCAAAACATTGTCATTGCGGGCTTGACCCGCAATCTCATCAAATATTGAAGTCCCATGAGATTGCGGGTGGGTCCCGCAATGACAAAGAGAAGTTGAACTTTGCTTAATGTTTTATCTTGATAGTCATGTAATATCATCGTGTGTAAATATTGAAAGGGATGATTGCATGAAACAGAATGAAGCGAAATTTGCCATCGCCTTAGAGCAATATCACCCGCTAATACTTTCAATGACAGAAACTTTTTTCTCTCGTGGGTCAGAATATGGGCTTGACCGAGAGGAAATAAATCAAGAGGCGCAAATTGCTTTGTACAACGCCGTTTGCACCTTTAATGAAGAACAAACCGATGTCACATTCGGCTTGTATGCGAAAATTTGCATGCGAAACCGCTTGGTATCTCTTTTGCGACGAGGGAAAAAGGCAGCCCGTGCCGCAAGGGCAGCTGTGCCGTCGCCCCCAAGCGAAAGGGAACTTGCCAAAGTCAGGCTTGAGGAACTGCGTGAGGATATTGCGGGCATACTAACTTCCACCGAGCAAAAAGTGTTAGATGGGTATCTTTCAGGGCTTACCTATTTGGAAATTGCAAAACGCTGTGGCTATACCACAAAAACTGTTGACAACGCTTTGTGGCGAGTTAAGAAAAAAATACGGGAACACTTTGGGGTTCCAAAAGGACGGGGGTCTGTATGAAAAAAACAGCTGGGATTATTCTTGTGGTAGTGATGTTTGTGTCATCTTTTTTTCTTGTAAGTTGTCGTGGACAAAGTTTGACTGTGGATGAAGCGGTAGATATTCTGTCTTTGCTTTTGCCCGACGCGCGGGAGCTTACTGTCGCAATATATGGCGAAGGTTTGCCATATTATCATGACTACAGCGAGGATGAACTTGAAGAAATGTTCCGTCGCACCGGCACACTATATATCCCGGTAGCGTCCAATGCTGCGTTCACCTCTCGGCGTGCTATGGAGGAAGCTATAAACGCCACTTTTTCTGAA
>WQSD01000073.1 GCA_009788105.1 Oscillospiraceae bacterium
CGGAGTATTTAGACTTACGCATGATGTGAATCGCGTCCGGCTCGATAAACAAGCCGACAGTCGCACCTACAGGATGCTCGTCTGTGGTTTGCACAAGCCACTTATAGCCGCTAACATCAATGATATATTCGTAATGCACACCCTTGAAAGTGACAGAGGTAATTTCCCCAAGTAGTGCACTGCTATCAGGGGCGACAATGTCCACATCTTCCGGGCGGATAACTGCGTCGATTGGCTCGCCGGGCTTAAATCCTTTGTCAAGGCAAGCAAAATCACGCTCCTCAAGCCGCACGGTAAAGTCGCGCACCATAACCCCGTCAATAATGTTACTTTCCCCGATAAAGTTGGCGACAAACTCGTTTTGCGGCTCGTTGTATATGCTTGCAGGAGTACCGATTTGCTGGATTTTTCCCTCGTCCATGACCACCACTGTGTCCGACATAGACAGCGCCTCTTCTTGGTCATGGGTGACGAAGATGAAAGTGATTCCAAGGGTGCGCTGAATGGACTTCAGCTCGTTTTGCATATCTTTTCGCAGCTTGTAGTCAAGGGCGGCGAGAGGTTCGTCAAGCAGCAGAACTTTTGGCTTGTTAATCACCGCACGGGCAATGGCAACACGCTGTTGCTGTCCACCTGACAGGGTGGAAATATTGCGTTTTTCAAACCCGCGCAAGTTCACCAAATCAAGCATTTCATCTACTCGCTCGCGAATCTCACTCTTCCCTACCCCGCTAACTTTAAGCCCGAAAGCAATGTTGTCATAAACATTGTAATGGGGAAACAGGGCATAACGCTGAAAAATGGTATTCACCGACCGTTTGTGGGGTGGAATACCATTGATTTTGACAGAGTCAAAAAAAACATCCCCGGAATCCGGATTCAAAAAACCGGCAATAATGCGTAAAGTTGTTGTCTTTCCGCACCCTGATGGCCCAAGAAGTGTGACAAACTCCCCGTCACGAATATAAAGTGACAGGTCAGCCAGCACAGGCTCGCGGTCAAAAGCGACCGAGATGTTTTTTAGCTCGATAATATTTGTTTTTTTCATTTTGCATCCCCCTTTGCGGAAAAGACCACGAAAGCTATGATAGCTCTGCGCGAACCCCACACTGTACTAACCATTCACCTCCGCAAAGAGTTTTATGTAAGTAAGTGCTAAAGGCTTGATTTTTTGAACCTTAGCCACGTAGACAAAGGTTCAAAAAACCACACCTGAAGCATAAGCGGTATTATCCGCCAAACTTACAGTGTAAGGTTGCTCAAGCTGTTGTAGAGCGAAATCCGCTCACGCATTTCGTTTACGCATAGGCGAGTGAATCACCCTATCGGCGTAAACTTCAGCGTTTACAACAGCAACGGTTCTTGTTAGGAACTGCACAGCGTGTAATTTATTCAATTAGTTGTTGGCACAGATGCAAACGCTATCAAAAAAATGATAGCTTAGATATTATATGTCATTTTTTCAGAAATGTCAATAGGTTTTTGAAAAATATTTTTGACCGTTTTTTGCAAAGATAAAAGGCACGCTTTAGGGGGTGTCTTCAGACTGTCGATAAAAGTCAAGGTCGTGGGGTTTCACCCCACACCCGACCAGTTTGCCCGCTCACGCATTACGGCGACCTGCTGGACGGGTGAACCGCCCATTCTGTCGCCTTCAGCGCTCACAAGGGCTTTGAAAAAAACTGGACTAAAAACTTCTTCTCACAAAAGCATGAAATGTTGTTGTAATAAGGTTTTTGAAAGTCCAGAAAACTTTTTGCAAAAAGTTTTCTGGTGGGGTTTGGGGCAACGCCCCAAGGTGTTTAGGGGTTTATTGACAGTCTGAAGGCACATTCTTACAAGCTATCGCCAAAATCTTTGCGGAACTGCTCTGCAAGTTCGTTCGGCCAATTTCCTATAGCCTCAAGGCGACCAAAGAAGAAACGAAGAACTCTTGGCTCTTCCACAAAACGCAGTCCGCCAATGAGTTTGCGGTTCTCCCACAGCCAACCAAGGCGGTCGGCGGTGTACTTCACCTGTGACAAGGTGAACACACGCTTAGGGAAGGCAAGTCGCACCAGCTCCATGCTGGCAAGAGTGTCCGTGCCGTCAGGTTTGCGACTTTCGCTGAGTGTACCACGCTCCATGCCACGAGCCCCTGAGGCGATATACAACGCAGCGGCAAGGGCTCCTGCCGGGTACTGCTCCTGCGGGATATGGTCGCAGAACGCCATTGCGTCCACGTGCGCGCCCAGCCCACCCGGAGGAGTAACAACGGGGATTCCCTTGGCAATCAGTTCGTTACACATGGCTTCAACGAAAATCGGGGTTTGGCTGATAACGCCCATGTCAAGAGTTTCACGCAAGCCCACAGCAAGGGCTTCCATTTCGCGAACAGACATACCACCATAGGTCAAAAAGCCTTCGTACAGCGGGATAAGCTCACGCATCTTCAAGAAAATGCTGTCGTCATTAACCAAAATTCCGCCGCCACGGCTTGCGCCCAGCTTGCGAGCCGAGAAGTACAGCACATCAACCAGCGACGCCATCTCGCGGGTAATATCACCTGGGCAAGTATCTTTGTACTCTGCCTCACGAGTTTTGATGAAATAAAGGTTGTCCGCAAGCAGACTGGCATCGTACACCAACGGAATGCCTTCGGCACGACAAATCTGCGACACAGCCTTCATATTTTCCATAGAAACAGGCTGACCGCCGATAAGGTTTGTCCCCGCTTCAATGCGAACAAAAGCGATTTTGTCCTTGCCAAGGCGGGCAATACTGCCACGGAGCTTGTCCAAATCCATATTACCCTTAAATGGGTTGGTACTGGTGATTTTGATACCCTCGTCAATGACGATTTCTTCGATTTTACCGCCGTTTAGGGTAATGTGCGCCTGTGTGGTAGTAAAGTGATAGTTCATCAGCACAGACGACCCTGGTGTGACCATTGTTTGGGCGATAATATTTTCGCAGGCTCGTCCTTGGTGAGTAGGCAAAAAGTGCTTCATGCCAAACATATCAGACAAAGCAGACTCAAGGCGATAAAAAGTTTCGCTCCCTGCATAACTGTCGTCAGCCTGTAGCATCGCCGCCATCTGATTCTCGCTCATGGCGTTCACGCCGCTGTCGGTAAGCATATCAAGGAACACTTCACGATTTTTCAGCAAGAATGTGTTGAAGCCAGCCTCTTTCATAGCAGAAAGACGCTCTTCAACCGGTAATAGATTAACACGTTGCACCATGCGAACTTTGTGCATTTCCAGCGGCACACGCTCGCCGGACATAAATTTTACTGTTGACATTTGATTTCTCCATGTTTTTTCGTTTCAGAACATTATAACAGATTATTCGTGGTTTTGTCAATAGGGCAAGGAGAAAAATTATTACGAAAAAATTATTACGGAATTTTATTTTTATTTTTTTGCGATTTTTATTTTCGATCATAATTCAGTGAAAGTTACATTACGATAGCAAGTGCCAACGCAATTAAAATCAATCCGCCAAGCCAGCTAATGTCTATTTTAACTCGCCGCGCTAAAAATCTTCCAAGTAAACTGCCTGCCATCATAAAAATCACGTTTGCAATAAACGCAAAAACGAGCACAGCCACCACACTCGCCCCTCCAAGTGATGCTCCGACCCCAATGGCAATGCCGTCCAAAGACAAAGCAGCGGCAAGCCCGGCGGCTTCACGAGGAGAAATATCATTAGAATTGTCGCGGTCTGCCTCTTCAGGGTTGGCATAAATAGAAATTAGCCGTGCAAGCAACCTACATGGAGTTTTATCATCGGCAAAAACATGGCGAACCAGCTTTTTCATAATGCTGTCAACTAATTTCAGTACCCCGGACAGCATAAGAAGCACGAACGCCGCCCACCCGGTTGCACCATACGGAAGAATATGCAACAAAGCCGCCCCAAATATCATCGACACCCCTAAAACAAGAGTGCATATACCGTTAATGATGATTCCGGAAGGCAAAGGAATACGTATTTTTTTTGTTCCATATGCAAAGCTGACGGCGAAAGCATCGGCGGCACAAGAAATTGCGATAAGCATTGCGTCAATAAAAAATATCATGAAGCGTCCTTAGTTTAAGGGTCGTACTCGAATGATTGCAAAATCGTCCAATCTTTGTGGTCTGTTTTTCGCTACTCATCGTCTATCGTCGGTTAAACATTCCCGATATTCGCCCTTCTCCTGCCTTGATTAGCAAAAAACATCCTCGCAAATCTTTGGCTGATTTTGTAGTCATTCGAGTATATTCCATGATATGCTTTATGATAAAAAGTTGACAATAGAAATACTGATTGTGTTGAATTGTTCATATTTATTTGGTATAATGAGTGTGCCTTCTATCTCGTTGGAAAGCGGCGAACGGTGCACAGCACTCACGCACTTAGGTCGTAACCTACAGCACTTACTAAACACAAAGGAAACCACACACTATGCAAAACATTATCGGAAAAGTCGGCACAGCCGAAACAACAGTAAACGACCGCAACACCGCTCTGGCGGTGGGTAGCGGCAACCTGCCCGTATTCTCCACCCCTATGATGATTGCTCTTATGGAGCAGGCCGCCTGTGCCGCCCTTGAGGGCGAGCTGGAAGAGGGCATGACAACAGTCGGCACGAAAATCTCTGCCGAACACCTTGCTGCCACAGTCAGCGGCAAGATTACTGCCACCGCCACTATCACAGCAGTAGACGGACGCCGAATTGATTTCGAAGTAACGGCGACTGACAACGTAGGAGAAATCGGACACGGCACTCATTCTCGTTTTTCTGTTGGCACGGAAAAATTCATGGCAAAAGCCACCGAAAGAGGTCAATAATGAGCAAAATCATCGCAATCAATGGAAGTCCTCGCCTTTCGGGCAACACAGCGGCAATGCTGAACACTGTCCTGGAAGTTTGCAGTGAGGCGGGACACCAAACCGAGCTTTACCAAGTGGGCGGGCGTGCTGTTCGTGGGTGCGCAGGGTGTGGCGGATGCGGCAAAAACCTTGGCACTTGTGCCATAGGCGACTGGGTCAACGAACTGTACCCAAAGATGAAAGCCGCCGACGCCATTATCCTTGGCTCGCCTACATATTTCGCTGACATCACCGCCGAAATGAAAGCGGTCATCGACCGCTGTGGCTATATGGCTCGCCGTGACGGCACAGCGTTTTCACGAAAAATCGGCGCGTCGGTGTCTGCCGTTCGCCGTTGCGGGGGGATTCATACTCTTGACAGCATGAACCATTTCTTTCAGATTAACGACATGATTCTGCCGGGCAGCACCTACTGGAACATGAGCCTTTCTCGTGTGGACGGCGACTTTGCAAAGGATGCAGAGGGTGTCGCCACCATGCGCCGCCTTGGGGAGAACATTGCCTGGTTGTTGGAGAAGTTGAGGTAGGGTTTGGAAAAGAAAACCGAGAGCGTGAGGGCTTTTCAACCACGAACGAACACGAAAACGCACGAACAAAACAGTTGTACTTGTAGGGGACGGCGTCCCCGACGTCCAAATTCAATAACAAATACACAAAACCAAGGAGAAAAAACATGATTACACCATGTATTCATTTTAACGGAAATTGCGACGAGGCAATCAATTTTTACAAAGAGACTTTGGGGGCAGAGGTGAGGGTAATAAATTACGCCAAAGATGCGCCTGCCGACAGCGGTATGGATTCGTTGCCGTCGAATTTCGTCATGTACTCGGAAATATTCATCTGCGGCATGACTTTCATGCTCTCCGACGGAGCAGAAACTCCGTTACCATTCGGACATTTTTCGTACATGGTAGTTTACGAAACCGAAGAGGAAGTGCGTGCGATTTTTGCCAAGCTGTCAGATGGCGGTAAAGTAGAAACTCCCCTTGACACCACCTTTTGGTCTAATCTTTACGGCTCTGTCGCTGACCGCTTTGGCGTGAATTGGCAGGTTATGGTCAAACATCAGTAAAAACTTAAAACAGATATAAAATCGGCGACAAAAAAAACAAAACATCACGGGTTAAGGTGAATTAACACTTTAACCCGTGATGTTTTACATAAAAAAGATGTGAGGTGTCGGTTGTACCATTCGGGCTGGTCACTTACGGGTGCGTCCCCTACATTGGTGCGGTTGGTCGTGGGGTGGTATTCAGAGAACCTAAATTCTCGCACCCGCTATCCGTCCTCGCTGAAGCAACATCATGCTGAATTCAAACCATGGCATCGTCATTAGACTTGTATCGAAACAAACTTATCGTCTTAATTCAAGCTCTCGGAACGTCATTAAGGTTGTATCGAAAATAAATGTTATCGTCATAAGCCAAACTCACGAAACGTCATTAAGGTTGTAACGAAATTAAAATATTACTCCATCTTAACCAAACAAACAGCAACGTCATTGCAAAGCGGTGATTTTCCGCGTGCAATCCAGTCGTTGGACGAGAATTTTCATTGTTTTACGGGTTGATTTATGGCGATTTCTTGCCCTTTCACT
>WQSD01000074.1 GCA_009788105.1 Oscillospiraceae bacterium
CTCGCACCCGATTGGGGCATAAGGAAATGTTTCGGCAAAGCCCCCTTCGCTCTGCGAGGGGGGATGTCCCGCAGGGACAGGGGGGGAGATTACACCCATTACCATGGTAATACTAAAAAGGTATGCCTTGCAAATAGGCATACCTTTTGATAGTATATCCCCATAGGGGGATAGCTTTATGTCCAAGTTATATGTAACTCATGTGGAATATATCCAGGATTATGGCAAAGTCAAAATTAAACTTAAAGAACTGCTTGACGCTCGTGGAAAAACAAGATATTTTCTCGCCAAAGAATCCGGAACAAAGTTTGTAGTGGTTGATTCTTGGTGCAAAAATACCGTTTCCAGAATCGACCTTGATGTGCTGGCTCGTTTTTGCTTTGTTCTTGACTGCCGTGTCGATGATATTATCGAGTACACCAAATGAACATCTTCAAGCATCGTCCGCTGGCACTAACTTGTGCCGTGTTTCTCGCTGCTTTGGCGTTCACATTCTACCAACCTATCCCCGCAAAAGTGGCTGTTGCTGCCACGGCGGGGGCGATTTTGCTTGTTGTCGCCATACTCCACTTCCTACTGCCCAAACGCCTTAAATGGCGACCAAGCAAAAAGTTCGCGGTGCGCTTTGCCGCCACCATGTTTGCTGTAATATTCGCCACAGGACTGGGGTTTGTCACCTACAATGTGAACGCACAGCGGCAAATCGACCTTGCCGACCTTATCGGTCCGCCCATTACTGTGACAGGACATATCGTGGATGTAGTACATATGACCTCGTGGGGGTCAATATCAATCGTGCAAATCACCGAAGTAGAGGGCGTGCGACACAGATTTCAAACATTGATGCACACCAGCGTGCCATTGGACATCGGCAACTTTGAGTCGTTTACCGCCGAAATGGTGTTCAGCGAGCTTGAAAACCTGCCAAATCGCTTCCCACAACGAACATTTTACGGCTCACAAGGAATATTCACCCAAGCCCAACTCCTCAGCCCCCTGCCCTATCGCGGTGAACCTGCACGAAACGCAGGTTGGATGCTATACCGCATGAACGCCTACCTTGACGACAACTTGATGATGAACCTTTCCCCCGCGGGCTACTCTTTCACCTCGGTAAAAGTGTTAGGCAACCGAAGCAACATGGACGACGCCCTCTCCCGTGACTTTCGCACCCTTGGCATGGCACACATGATAGCCATCAGCGGAATGCACTTGTCGATTCTTGTTGGCGGCTTTGATTTTTTGTTCCGCAGATTGTATATGCCAAAAGTCTTTCGCACAGCAACTTTGCTGGCATTGTGCGTGATATACATGGGTCTGTGCGGATTTTCCCCCTCGGTGACACGGGCAGGGATTATGTTTCTGATATTCTACGCCGCCGAATTTTTCCGACGAGAACCGGACGGCATCACTTCCCTTTTCTTTGCCGTTGCCCTAATTTGCCTTGTTCAACCCTTCTCGATTTTCAGCCCCGGGCTTCTTATGTCCATGTTCGCTACTCTCGGCATTATGACCCTCGGCACAAAGTGGAGCAATGCAGCTTTGGAACGCTTTCAGGGGAAAAGCAAAATCATCGGCACTACCCTTGCATCTCTTTCAGTTACTGTTGGGGCGACCCTGTTCATCATTCCGCCAATGAGCCTGTATTTCTCGGCTTTTTCGGTAGCCGGGTTGGTGGCGAACTTTATTTTTGTTCCCCTGACCAGTATTGCGCTCTTTGCCGCTCCAATCCTAATGCTTCCTCCTGTGCCTATTCCAATAATCACCGGCATGGTGGCAAATTTTGTTGACCGCACCACCGAACTCATCCATTTCACCGCAAGCTCTGCACGATACCTGCAATGGACAGTCATATCTTTGGAATATCCTTTCGTGCCGATTTTTATGTTGCTTTTGGCGATATGTCTGTGCGTGTTGCTGGTCACTTCCATCAAAAAGAGGCGATACAAAATCGCACCTGCTGCCGCTCTTCTTTGCTCTTTTGCTTTGGCGATATTTGTGTATAACGTGAATATGCCAACGGCGCAAGTTATTATTGTGAACGACCGAAACAATGATGCTATCATCATGCACAGCAGTGGACGAGTGGCGCTTGTAGATATTTCGGACGGCAGTCGCGGAGTGATGAACACCGGACGAAACATCTCTGCTCGCCACACCCACCGCGGGATAGACACATATATTCTCACTCATTTGCACCAGCGGCACGTGGGACTGTTGTGGTGGCTGGCGAACAACTATTATCTTGACTACCTTGTCCTACCCGAGCCTGTTACCACAGCCGACCACAACATCTACGGCTCGCTGGTGGAAACCGCCGAACGCCTTGGCATTTCGGTGATAACTATGCCACACTACGGGCAGTCGGTGGCGATATACTTTGGCGACCTCCGCTTTGAAAAAATGCCCCACGCCATGATTTCACGCTCTGCTCACCCGGTGATTGCACTAAATATTGCTTTCGGCACACAACGGATATTTTATCTTGGTGGCTCGTCCATTGAGGTTAGCGAAGATTTTGTTGCCACCGCATACAGCGCGAACGCAGTCATTCTTGGGGTGCACGGTCCAAGCATACGAGAGGACACCCCGGGGCGTCTATTTAACCCTCGCTCATTCGCAGTTTTCGCTAACGAAGATGTTCACCGCAGATTTGACGGCAGTTTTGTTAGCTATCGTGTACTTACACCAACGCAAAATTACGAGCGGTTTGTGTTTGAGTGAAAAACTGTGCCAAGACACGGGTCAGAGTGACAAAAAACTCTAAAACACCTTGGGGCGTTGCCCCAAACCCCACTTAGGAACTTTATGAAAAAAGTTCCTAAGAACCTCAAAAACTTTGGTACAAAAGTATTTTATACTTTTGTGAGAAAAAGTTTTTAGTCAAGTTTTTTACAAAAAACTTGTGCGGTGTGGGCGCATAGCCCACGGCCTTGACCTTTATCGAAAGACTAAAACCCGTGCCAAGGCACGGGTTTTGTTATCTCCGTTTAATACGAAACACCTTACGGAGAAAAGGTGAGAACATTCTTGGTGGACGTACAACTACGATTTTCATATAAACACCTCCCTTTATCTCCATTATATGCAGAAAATTTCAAAAGGTGCAAAGAATTTTATTTCTTCATCCAATCTTTTTTATCTTTTATCTCTTCATATATTCCAAGATAGCTTTGATAGCGTAATGGGTGAATCTTCCCTTGGTCCACCGCTTGTATGACTGCACAGCCATCTTCGGTTACGTGGGTGCATTTTGTGTACTTGCACTCACCTAAGTATGGCACCATTTCACGAAAGCCAAAAGGGAGCTTGCTTACATCAAAAATATCAATCAAATCAAAATCAACCAGCGAAAACCCCGGCGTGTCCCCGATATATCCGCTCATAGCAGGGTCAAGAAGTTCTGCAGCCGAATACAACGCCACCTCGCGGGTGGTGTGCCGACCCCGCTCGCTTTTTTCGCTGAGTGCGCCAACTGCAATTGCAAGCCGCGGAAAAATTGCGTTCATAAGCGAACTTTTCCCCACCCCGCTACTGCCACAAAAGATAACAGTCTGCTCTTTCGCCGTTTCGTCAAGGTAAGCAGATAATTCGGCTAACCCATCACCGCTTTCCGCACTGGTCACAAAGACTTTCATACCGCAACCACGGTACAATTCAGCAATTTCTATGGCTTTTGCATTGTCAACATCTGATTTAGACACCACAATTACAGGTTGAATGTCGTTATATTCCGCCACAGCAATCACTTTATCAATTATAGACAGTGTTGGCGCAGGCTGTGCAGGAGCTATGGTGATAAGCAGGGTGTCCACATTTGCCACAGCAGGTCTTACAAGCGTGTTTCGCCGTGATAGTATCTCGGTGACTACAGCACTTTCGCCCTCCTCACCAACGCAAACCTCGTCCCCTGCCAAAGGACGCAAAGCCCCAAGGCGTAACTTGCCACGGAGCTTGCATTTTATTATTTCACCATCGCTGAACCTAACAAGACAGCTACCGGCAACAGATTTTATAATTTTACCTTGATTATTACTCAACGTTAGAAAAACAGCCACGTGGGCATCGTTCCCCAAGTAGGCCAAGAGGGCATCATTCCCCAAGCAACAAATATAAGTGCGCAAATGCCACCCGCAATACTGGTCGCAACAACAGACACAACCTTACCGCGTCGAGCAGAGCGACTGTATTTTTTGCCCATGAACTTTACAGCCCACACATCATCTTCGTTATAGTTTTTTCTTGCCAAATTTGCAAAAACCATACCTGCAATCCCTAATACCACGGGAATTAAAAACAACCAAAGTGAACTTCGCCCAAAAACGGCATCTGTAATAACGTTAATAGCTTCCCAGCCCATATATTGTTCCATGGTGAATGGGCGGATAATAATAACTAAAATTGCAACTATAGCAACACCACCAAATAATAATGCCAGCAATGAAAATATTTTTTCTTTTTTCTTGTCATACGTTTTGTTTAACATAAACTTGCTCCCATAGTGTGGTATGTATGAATGTGTTGAAACATGATTGCCTTGCCTATTGTCCAACACTCCAATTTACTACTATTATACTGCTTTTTTGGGGCTTTGTCAAGTGTTTTATAAAAAAAAGTTTTTCAACCGATAGGAACGCTTGGAGAGTACAATCTTCCTTTTTCAGTTGACTTTTTTTCGCATATATGTTATACTGGTGCAAGCTATATTACTTTACTATTCAAGGACACCACAATGAACAGACATCAAGCGCGCCGCGCAACATTCACACTTATATACCAACACTCTTACGGGGTGCATGGTTCATATTCTGACTTGTACACCCATATGTGTGTGGAAGAAGAGATTGAAACCAACGAATATATCGCCGCTATGGTCACAGCTATGGACAAGAACCTTGGAGAGATTGACACCCGCATTTCTACCCACGCTAAAGGGTGGGATATTGGACGAATTTCTCGTGTAACCTTGTCAATTTTGCGACTTTCTTTGTGCGAAATGGCGTACTGTGATGTGCCGAGAGAGGTGTCCATCAACGAAGCAGTAGAGCTTGCCAAAGAATTCGACACCGATGAAGCCCCCCCATTTATAAACGGAGTGTTGGATAAGGCGACCGAGAACGAAGAATAGGAATTAAACAAAATGAAAAAACTACCACCAATTATGGGCTGGAACACATGGAACCAGTTCCACCAACATATCACCGAGGAAATCGTGATTGAAGTGGCAAACGCCATGAAGGAAAACGGCTTGCTGGCGGCTGGCTATCGTTACTTAAATCTTGACGACTGCTGGCAGGCAAGCGACCGCGACGAAAACGGACGCATTACTTTTGACGTGGGCACTTTCCCCAGTAAAGAGAGCATTATCGGCAAGCTGAACGCCCTTGGCTTTAAGGCTGGCGTGTACAGCTCTGCCGGGGTGATGACCTGCGAGGATTTGCCCGGCAGTTACGGCAACGAGGACATCGACGCGCAAACCTTTGTGGATTGGGGTGTGGAGTACCTAAAGTACGACTATTGCCACGTGGTGGACATTCCCACCGACCCCCACTACGACAAAGCCAATTTCGCCGAGAAAACTCCCCCTATCTTGTATATCGGCGTGACCCCAATTGACGCTTCTGCTCCCGAAATTCGCCTTATGGCACAGCAGGCACAGCTTGTTGCTCCTGCTGTGTTGGAAGAGAACGCCATCGTGGGGTTGGACTGCCCTCGCGGAGTGGCAAAGTTCGCGGTGACTGTACCCAAGGGCGGGGAATACCAAATTGCCGTTGGCTACAAGAAGAGATATGCACCTCACCGCAAATTTGTGCTGATTGCCACAGGTGACAGCACTGCTCAGCTATATTTTCCTACCACCAGCGGTTGGCATTCGCCCTCTCGTGCTACCACGAAAATCACGCTGACGGCAGGGGAGAACACCATTCTGCTCACCAACCCAATTCGTGAGCAAAAAGACGACTCGATTTTGCGATATACCCGCATGGGAGAGGCACTGAAAAAGGCGGCACCTGCCGACAAGCCCATATACTTTTCTATCTGCGAACACGGTCGCACCGAGCCATGGACATGGGCAGGAGATTTTGCCGGTTCGTGGCGAATTTCCAGTGATATTTCCGCTAACTGGAGTAGCGTTTTGCGTTGCTATGAAAAGGCGGCGGACTTGTGGAGCTATCAGCAACCAGGGGCGTACAACGACCCTGATATGCTTGAAGTTGGCATCGGTAGCCTGACCGACACCGAAAATCTTACCCACTTTGCCCTGTGGTGCATGATGTCATCTCCCCTGATTTTGGGGCTTGATGTGCGAAAAATCGAGCCAAAAGTCCTTGAAATTATCACAAATCGTGAGCTTATTGCCCTGAACCAAGATGACCTAATGCTCCAAGCCAGCCGTACAAAATTGGAAGAGGGCGTAGACTTGCTTGTAAAACCTCTCTCGGATGAGGGT